>JBJOQF010000144.1:0-3083 GCA_046050185.1 Bacteroidota bacterium | reverse complement strand
TGTTTTACGTTTTTTAATTAACATATTTTTACCAAGTCATTAGTAATTAATTTTGAAGAGAGTAAGATAATTTTGCAGGATACCAATAATCTAAATTTGATTATCATCTGATGAGTAGAGTTGTTTTTCTTTTTTTTATTTTAGTTGTTTCTAAAGCTTTTGCTCAAGAACCTGTTCCAGTTAAGTTGAACGGAAAAGTAATTGCTGATATGTCAGATCTTGAAGGTATTTATGTTATTAACTTAAAAACTGAAAAAGCTGCAATTACTGAAAACAATGGTTATTTTTCGATACCGGCAGTTGTAGGAGACACACTTATGTTTTCGGCAGTGCAGTTTAAAGGAATCCGAATTGTCTTGACCCAAAAACATTTTGAAAATGATTTTCTTTTTGTGAAAATGGAGCCAATCATGAATCAATTAAAAGAAGTTATCGTTAGAAGAAGGTACGATAATATCGATGCAGTTTCGCTTGGTATAATTTCAAAAGGGCAGAAAAAGTATACTCCGGCAGAACGCAAATATGCAACTGCGAGTTCTGGCAGGATGAATCCACAGGGATTTGATCCACTTTTGAATTATTTTTCAGGTCGATCAGCTATGCTTAAAAAAGAAATTGAAGTCGAGAAAAAAGAGTCTTATTTAAAACAATTGGAAAAACTGTTTGATGTTGACCACTTTATAAATAAATTAAAAATTCCTTCAGAATATGTAAAAGGATTTGAATATTTTGCCGTTGAAAACACTAAATTCACCAAAATTTTGGATTCGAAGAATGTAACCACAATCGAATTCTTATTAGGTGAATTAGCCACAAAGTATAACGAAATAATAGCCGGTGAAAATAAATAATACATTACTGCTGATTTTATTTTTTATAGTTACTGTCACTTTTGGTCAAACTAGTATTGAAAAAGAAATTCGGGGAAAAATTACAGCTGATACAACTGCTGTTGAAGGAATAAATATTGTTAATTTATCTACTGAAAAAGCTACTGCAACGGATAAAAATGGTTTGTTTTCGTTATTTGTAAAAGAGGGTGATGTTTTGGCTTTTTCTGCTGTAAATCTTGTAACTTTACATAGAATAGTAAGTAAACAAGATTTAGTTTCTACTGTTCTTAAGATTCAAATGGTTCCAAAAAACATTGAGCTTAAAGAAGTTATTGTCAATGATAATTTACAAATAACGGCTGAGAACTTAGGGGTTATTCCTTATGGCCAAAAGAAATATACACCTGCAGAAAGAAAATTATACACTGCAACTTCTGGTGGTGGTATCGATGGATTGCTAAATACTATTTCGGGTCGTAAAGCGATGCTTAAAAAAGAAATAGTAGTTGAGAATAAAGAACAGTCATTGAACCGGCTTGCGCCGCTTTTTGAAGATAAATATTATATAGAAACCTTGAAAATTTCGGCTGATTATATCAAAGATTTTCAATATTATTGTGTCGATGATGCCAGTTTTACTGCGGCATTGAAATCTAAAAATAAAACATTGATTATGTTTTTGATTGTTGGATTGTCTGAAAGCTATAATAAAATCATTACAAATGAAAAATAAAATCGTAATACTGGTTTTGTGTTTGTGTTGTCAATTTTGTTTTAGTCAATTGACAAGAAAAACATTGTATGGTCAAGTGATAAATGATTCAATCAAGTTAGAAAATGGGATTGTTTTTAATATAAATTCTAAGACAGGAACTGTTATAAACCAAAAAGGATTTTTTAGTATTTTGGCAAAAGAAAAAGATACATTGGTTTTTTCTGGCTTAGCTTTTAAATCCAAGAAAATAGTGCTTTCCCAAAAAGAAATGTCAACTTCATTATTAAGAGTAAAACTGGATACATTTGTCAATTTGTTACCGGAAGTGGTTGTTACCGGGAAGAAAAATTTAAACCCAATTTTAGGAGGCTCTCAGGCAATTGTGGACAAACAATATTTTGATGATGCCAAGTCTTCTCCAAAAAACAGAACGATGCCTTCTGATGGCAGTATTGAAAACGGAATTAATTTTGTCCGAATTTATAAAGATGTATTAAAAGCCTTAAGGAAAAATAATCCTGAAAGAACTGATTTCACAAGTGATAAAAGTTTTACTGAGGAGGTAATGAAAAGAATGAGCTATTCATTTTTTACAGATACTTTAAAGTTAAATGATGATGAAATTGGTCTTTTCCTTATTTTTTGCGAAAATGATTCTCAGTCAAAAATAGTTATGAAGCCAGAAAATCAATTTCAATTAATTGATTTTCTGGTTACCAAAAACAAAGAATTCAAAAGGATTACTACTTTTGAAAAATGAAAAAAGTAATTGTATGCATCTTTTTGGGATTATTGTTTCGGAGTTAAGACCGCCCCCAAAAAGTTAGACACTATTTTGGGACTTTTTTTATGAAAAAATTAAAATACTACGTTTCAAAAATTGATATATTTGTATCCAAGAAAAATCTAAAATTATGTTTGGAATAGGTGGAGGTGAATTAATTTTTATAATGTTTATTGTACTTATGCTTTTTGGTTCGGATAAAGTTCCTGAAATAGCGCGTACGATGGGAAAAGCGATGGCACAAATAAAAAATGCTACTAACGATATAAAAAGTGAAATTCAAAAAGGAGCAGATTCTAATGGTTTTGACACAAAATCATTGAGCGATTTAACAGGTAGTATTACGTCAGAAATCAATAAGGCGAAAGATAATCTATTAGGGGATACAAGCTCGTTGACCGATATAACCAGTAATATAACGTCAGAAATCAATAAGGCCAAAGACAGTCTTTTGAGTGAAACAACAACTCAAGTAGAAAAGACAAAAGAAGAAATTGACGATATTGTAGGCCCGATAAAACGTCAAATGTAATGTTGAAAAAAATTCTGTCCCTTGATACTGAGTTATTTATTTATTTGAACAGTCTAGGCTCTGAAACCTATGATGGATTATGGCTTTTTATAACCAAACAAGTCAATTGGATTCCGTTATTTTTAGTGTTGTTATATGTGATTTTTAAAAAAATAGGCATAAAACAAACCTTATATTTACTGTTGTTTGTAGCTATTCTGATAACCATTACAGATCAAA
>JBJOQF010000143.1:0-16446 GCA_046050185.1 Bacteroidota bacterium | reverse complement strand
AGCGCGTCAATAAATTGAGTTCTGTATTCTTTTATTTTCATTTTATTAGGAATCTATTCTATGAATTAATGCTATCAATTCAATACTTATAACTCTTTCAACATCCAAACTGGACAACTGGTATGACCAGTGCTTCCCAATGGGGAACAAATGTATTCGAAACCTACTTTTTTGTATAATTTCTGGGCATTATTCATAAATGGCATCGTTTCCAAGTAACATTTTTCGAAACCAAAATCCTTCGCACTTTGCAAACAAATTGCCATCATTTTACTGCCTATTCCAAGACCTCGAGTTTCTGGAAGGAAATACATTTTTTGCAATTCACAAATAGTTTCCGCTTCATTTTCAAGTGGTGCTACTCCGGCAGAACCAATGATTTTCCCTGCTTTTTCAACAACATAATAAACGGATTTAGGTTTATTATACTCTTCAAACATTAAATCTAAATAAGGATCTTCATAGGCAGTTCCTACTTTAGGAATGTTCAATTCATCAAAAACAGCTCGTATCAATTGTGCAACCGCCTGATTGTCTTCTTTTTTTATTTTTCTAATGCTGTAATTTTCCATTTTATTTCAGAAACTAATTTTACATACAAAAGTAGAAATTGTTTATTGTTATTTTCGAAAGTTTCAAAACTAATCCTGAAGTTTCTAGGCTAAACTCAAAAATTACTACTTTTGTAAAGTGAAAATACATGAAAAATATATAGGACGCTGCATCGAATTAGCCAAAAATGGATTAGGAACAACTTATCCCAATCCTTTGGTAGGCAGTGTGATTGTTTATGAAGATACAATCATTGGCGAAGGTTGGCATAAAAAAGCTGGAGAACCTCACGCCGAAGTAAATGCCGTAAATTCCGTAAAAAACAAATCGCTATTGAAAAAAGCGACTATTTATGTTAGTTTAGAACCATGCAGTCATTTTGGAAAAACGCCCCCTTGCTGCGATTTAATTATCAAAAACAAGATTCCAAATGTGATTATTGGCACTGTTGATCCTAATGTGAAAGTGGCTGGAAATGGAATTAAAAAACTTATTGAAGCTGGAATACACGTTACGGTTGGTGTTCTGGAAGCGGAATGTCATGAACTTAACAAACGCTTTTTCACCTTTCACAAAAAGAAAAGACCCTACATCATTTTGAAATGGGCCGAAACCCAGGATGGTTTTATTGCACCTGAGAAGATTCTTCGTTATCCCGAAATTTCGGGACAGAATGACACTGAAAAAAAACCAGTTTGGATTACAAATGTTTATTCGAGACAATTAGTGCACAAATGGCGCACCGAAGAACAAGCTATTTTAATAGGAACGCAAACCGTTATTGATGACAATCCAAGACTAAACGCACGGGATTGGCATGGAAACAATCCAATCCGATTGATTATAGATCAAAATAATAGGATTCCGAGAGATAGCCATATCTTTGACAATCAAGTCAAAACCATCCTTTTTTCGAAATCGAAAACCACAATTGAAAAAGAAAACATTACCTTTGAAGTAATTGACTTTAAACAAAACATAGCCTCTCAAATAGTAGAAGTGCTTTATAACCATCATGTTCAATCCATAATCATTGAAGGAGGCCGACAAACGCTACAAACTTTTATTGACGCAAATCTTTGGGATGAAGCAAGAATCTTTGTTGGAAAAATTCAATTTACTGCAGGAATAAAAGCCCCAATACTAGATAAAAAAACGTACAAAAAATATTCAATTGACCAAGACGAACTTATAATTTCTAGAAACCATGATTAATACTATTATATTTGATTTTGGGGATATCTTTATCAATTTAGATAAACAAGCCACAATGGATGCCTTGCAGAAATTAGGCTTATCAGAATGGAATGAAGATTTAGACTATTTGAACACTCAGTTTGAAACCGGTAAAATCTCACGAGAAGATTTTCTTTTTGGTATCCAAAAACACATTCCAAATGCTTCAATAAATGAAATTCTTGATGCTTGGAATGCCATTCTTCTGGATTTCCCACTATATCGACTTGAATTTCTTCAAATGCTTTCCAAAAAATACCGCTTGTTTCTATTGTCTAATACTGATTCCATTCATATAGAAACTTTCGAACAAAAAAATGGAATTTCATTTTATAGTGATTTTTACCAGTGTTTTGAAAAAGTCTATTTTTCATTTGAAGTAGAAATGAGAAAACCCAATCCTGAAATTTTCAATTATCTAGCAAACAAGCACGATTTAGCTCCAAAACGTACTTTATTCATTGACGATAAAAAAGAAAATACTGATGCAGCTCTCGCATTAGGGTTCCAAGTTTGGAATTTACAAGTTGGAAAAGAAGATGTCGTTAATTTATTTGATAAAAAAATAATTTAGAAAAGTACCTTTTGGAATTTAAAGACACTTACAACACCATTGAATTTCCCTCTTCAGAAATACTATTCAAAGAAAAAAACAGCAAATTCTTTGGTTATGCTTTTCCAATTCAATCTGAGAGCGAAGTTAAACCCATTATTGACAGTTTAAGAAAACAGCATCCCAATGCAGGACATTTTTGCTATGCGTACCAAATAGGAGCTGATACCGTAACTTATAGAGCTAATGATGATGGAGAACCCGGTAACACTGCAGGCACGCCTATTTATGGTCAAATTCAGTCGTTTTCTGTAACTAATGTAATAATTATAGTGGTTCGAATTTTTGGTGGCGTAAAACTAGGTGTTGGAGGATTAATCTCTGCTTATAAGACGACTGCTCAAATGGTTCTTGAAAATTGTGAAATTGTAGAAAAAACCATAAATATTCATTATTCAATCACATTTGATTATAAAAACATGAATAAAGTGATGCGAGTAATTAAGGAAAAAAAGCTGGAAATTATAAGTCAGGAAATGGAATTAAATGAAGATTCCGGACTTCCAATAGGCAAAATCGAAATAAAAACCCGAAAAAAAAATGCCGAAATGGTATTCGACATTTTTAATTTAATGTTTGAAATCGATATAAAAAAACTCTAAATTACTGTTCAAAATTGCTGTTTTTATAATTTATTCTATCGTTTTTAATAATTCTAAAATATATTCCGGAGGAGCTGTTGGGCGACCTGTTTTTAAGGACACAAAAACCAAAATAAATTGGGCAGTTGTTAATAACTCATCAGACTCATTATAAATAGCGCAATCAAATTCAATCTTAACAGAACTCTGACTTTTAAAAGTGGTATGAACAGTAAGTAATTCATCATACCGAGCTGATTTTTTATAATTTATATTCATCGAAACAATTGGCAATCCAATACCATTTTCTTCCATTATTTTATAGGAAACTCCTTTGTTTCTAAGCCATTCCACCCTTCCTATCTCAAAATAAGGGATGTAATTTCCATGATATACAACGCCCATTTGGTCCGTTTCTGAGTAACGTACACGAACTTGAATTTGATGATCTTTCATTAATTATTTATTAAAAATTTTAAATTTTAAACGCTCCTTACAACAATAATTTATAAAATTATCGCCTAAATTATTTTTTTTTATAGAATTTTGTTCACATATTTGTTACCCCGAAAAATAATGAAATTTCACTCTTTTTTAAGTAAGATAATAATTACCGAATAAAAATAATTTAACAGAATATATGAACAAAACTGCTCAATCAGTATGGGAAAACTGTTTGTCTTTTATAAAAGACAACATTCAGGATCAAGCTTACAAAACTTGGTTCGAACCAATCAAATCAGTTGAACTTACCGATAACGCATTATATATTCAGGTTCCAAGTAAATTTTTCTACGAATGGTTAGAAGAACACTATGTGAAATTATTAAAAGTGGCTCTTACCAAAGAACTTGGAAAAAATGCAAAGTTACTCTATAAAATCAGAATGGAAAACACTTATGGCAACAAACAACCGTTTACGGAACAATTGCCAAGTGCTAATAGAGTACCTATGAAACCCCAAGAAGTTGATGCGCCATTCAAAAACTTAAACCCGGAATTAAAAAACCCTTTTGTCATTCCTGGAATTCGGAATCTAAAAATTGAATCTCAACTTAACGCAAATTACAGCTTTGATAATTTCCTGGAAGGAGATTCTAATAGATTAGCTCGTTCTGCCGGTATGGCTGTTGCCAATAAACCGGGAGGAACTTCTTTTAATCCATTATTAATTTTTGGAGGAGTTGGTCTTGGAAAAACACACTTAGCACACGCTATTGGTGTGGAAATAAAAGATAAATATCCTGAAAAAACGGTGTTATACATCTCGGCTGAGATTTTCACGCAACAATATATTGACTCGGTAAAGAAAAATAACCGAAATGACTTTATACACTTCTATCAATTAATTGATGTTTTAATTATTGATGATGTTCAATTCCTTTCAGGAAAATCAGGAACTCAAGATGTATTTTTCCATATTTTCAATTATTTGCATCAAAACGGGAAACAGGTAATCTTAACATCCGATAAGGCACCAGTTGACATGCAAGACATTGAACAACGTTTATTATCTCGTTTCAAATGGGGATTGTCTGCTGAATTGCACCAACCAGATTATGAAACCAGAATTTCTATCCTAAAAAATATATTGTACAGAGATGGTGTAGAAATACCTGAAGAAATAATTGAGTACGTTGCAAGAAACATCAAATCGAATGTAAGAGAATTAGAAGGAGCCATTATTTCCTTGATTGCACAATCATCTTTCAATAAAAAAGAAGTTACTATAGAACTTGCTAAAAGTGTTGTTGAAAAATTTGTAAAAAATGTAAAACGAGAAATTTCTATCGATTACATTCAAAAAATTGTTTCTGATTATTTCCAATTGGATTTAGAAATGTTACAATCAAAAACAAGAAAGAGACATGTTGTACAAGCAAGACAATTAGCTATGTTTTTTGCAAAAAAATTCACAAAAGCATCTTTGGCGAATATTGGTTCACAAATTGGAGACAGAGATCACGCTACTGTATTACATGCTTGTAAAACCGTTGACAATTTAGTTGCTACTGACAAACAATTCAAGAAATTTGTTGAAGATATCAATAAAAAATTAACGCTATAAAAGGCATCATGTCCATAAAAATTTTAATGGTTTGTTTAGGAAATATTTGTCGGTCACCCTTAGCCGAAGGCATATTAGCATCAAAACTCCCAAAAAATAAATTTACAGTTGATTCAGCAGGAACAGGTTCATGGCATATAGGTCATTCACCTGATGATCGTTCCATTGCTGTTGCAAAAAAAAATAAAATAAATATTTCAAATCAAAAAGGACGTCAATTCAGCACAAATGATTTTGATGATTTTGATTATATTTATGTGATGGATAATTCTAATTACGAGAATGTTGTTCAGCTTGCTGAGAGCCAAGATCAAAAAGAAAAAGTCCAACTTATTTTGAATGAATTATTTCCAAATGAAAATGTAGATGTCCCAGATCCTTATTTTGGTTTAACAAACGGATTTGAAATCGTTTACAATATGCTTGATGAAGTTTGCGACGTAATTGCTAAAAAACTAATAGCTAAACATCAATAATCTCTCTGTTTTAATTTCTTTTTAAAAGAATGTATTGTTCATTAAAAAAGCAACTATAGTCTTTTCAAGAAAGTTCAGCATACAACAATATTACTTTAAAAACATAAAATTAAACGGATGAAATCAACCCCTCTTTTAGGAAAACTCTATTTAATACCAACGACATTGGGAGATAGTAATCCTATGGATGTCTTGCCTCAAACCATAAAAAGAAGTATTGATTTTATTGATTATTACATAGTTGAAAACGAAAAAACAGCCCGAAAATCCATCAAAGGAGTTAGTCCTGAAAAGAAACAATCGGAGCTAAAACTTTTTGTTTTAAATAAACATACTGAGACCAAAGAGCATTTAGATTTCATTAAACCTTTATTGGAAGGGAAAAATGTAGGCTTAATGAGCGAAGCAGGTTGTCCCGGCGTTGCTGATCCTGGAGCAGTGATTGTAAAACTGGCACATGAAAAAGGAATACAAGTTGTTCCACTCGTAGGCCCTTCTTCTATTCTTTTAGCAATGATGGCATCTGGAATGAACGGACAAAGCTTTACATTTAACGGTTATTTACCCATTGAAAAAGGCGAAAAGAAAACGGCTCTAAAAAATCTGGAAAAACTATCTCAGGATAAAAATCAATCTCAAATTTTTATAGAAACACCTTATAGAAATAACAAAATGTTGGAGGATATTTTACAGGCTCTTAATCCTGCAACCTATCTTTGCATTGCATCAGATATTACTTTACCAACAGAATATATCAAAACTATGCGAGCTTCTGATTGGAAAAAAACACAGGTGGATTTACACAACCGCCCTACTATTTTTATAATTCATAAAATGTAACATTCATATTACCAAATTTAAAATCAGAACAAAACACCTTATATTTGATAAAAAAATCGTCCTCTTAAAAACAGGTAATTTTAAAGAAAATATTTTTTCAATCTATTATCATACTTCTTTCTGAAAATGAATTAAAACAATACATGAATCTGCAAAATATTCATTATTGAAAGATTATTTTTTATTGTTTAAAAACAACAATTCCCTTTTTTATTTATAGTTACAAGTGGATTTTCTTGCTAAAAAACACACTATAAATTTTCACTCATATTAACTTTATTTATAGAAAAAGTTAACTGCATCACTTTTGAAAAAACACTAACTTTACTAATCCCCAATATAATTTTTTGATTGAAAAATCAAAAAAAATAATCGCTAATGTTTTGAATTGTAATGATTTAAATAAATTTAAAAACAAAAAGGGGAAGAAAATAATAAGCCTTAATAAATTTATTTTAATCATAGCTATTGGCTTGAAACAAATATAATTTAAAAACTAAACACCATGAAATCATTTATTATTGTTATACTTTTTTTAAGTATAACCATTCCTTCATATTCGCAAGATATTGATGGAAATATAAGAATGGAAGAATTACCAGGAGTTGTAATTAAAAGTGCCGGAAAAGACTTTTCTATATATCTACCAGATAAAAATCCAGATAAAGACGTAAGAGCTTTAGAAGAAAAATTTATAGCCTATGATCTGGGGAAAGATTATGAGGGATATGAAAACTATTTAGTGATTATGGAAACCAAAAATGGATCATTAAGTGCAACTTATAATGAAAATGGAAAATTGACACGAGTTGTCGAAAATTACAAAGACGTAAGACTTCCAAGTAGTGTAATTTATTCCGTTTATAGAGCTTTTCCTGAATGGAAAATTGTAAATGACAAATATTTATATTCTCAAAAAGAAGGTGATGTGGTTAAAAAAGAATATAATCTCAAAATAAAAAAAGATAAAGAAGTTCGCAAACTAGTTGTTAATGCGAATGGAGATATTGTAAAAGGAATGTAATCATAAATAAAATATTATTCAAAGGCTATCTTTAGGATAGCTTTTTTTTTGAAAATTAGAAAACTATTTATTTTTGAAAATTTTAATCTTCAAAAAAACAAAATAATTATTAAACCAATTATATTTATAAAGTAATAAATGAAACCATTTTATGAGTAAACTTCCACATATCAGTACCAGTATTTTTACAGTAATGTCTAAAATGGCCACTGAGCATAACGCAATCAATCTTTCACAAGGCTTCCCAAACTTTCCCGTTGATGAACGGTTAACAAACATTGTTGCTAAACTTTCTAAAGAAAATGTACACCAATACACCCCTATGTCAGGTTATCTTCCTCTATTATCCAAAATAGCGAAACTTATAAAAAAATCGTACGATAGAACCGTTCAAACTGATACTGAAATATTAGTAACCACTGGGGCTACCCAAGCCATTTTTACTACAATATTGGCATTAGTAAAAACTAATGATGAAGTTCTTATTTTAGATCCAAGTTATGATTGTTATGAAGCCCCTGTTTTACTTTGTAATGCAAATCCGGTTCGAGTGGCTTTAAATGATGATTATACTCCAAATTGGGAAATTATAGAAAAAGCCTGTACGTCAAAAACCAAAATGATTATCATTAATAATCCGCATAATCCAACAGGTAAAATTTTAACGAAATCAGATTTTGAATCATTGGAAATTCTATTGGAAAAATATCCTGACATTTTAGTTCTATCGGATGAAGTGTACGAATACATCACTTTCGAAGAAAAACATATTTCCGCTCATACACGAAAAAAACTACTAAATCGTTGCATGATGATTTCCTCTTTTGGAAAATCATTCCATGTAACCGGCTGGAAAATAGGTTATTTAGTCGCACCCGAATACTTAATGAAAGAAATCAAAAAAGTCCATCAGTTTTTAGTTTTTAGTGTAAATAGTATTTGTCAGGTGGCTATTAGCGAGTATTTAGATTTAGTTTCTGTGGACGAAATTGGGAAATTCTATCAGGAAAAAAGAGATTACTTTAGGCAATTATTAAAAGATAGTCGTTTCAAACTCATGCCGTGTGAAGGAACTTATTTTCAGGTTGTTTCTTATGCAGCTATTTCAAATGAAAATGATGTTGATTTTTGTAAAAGCTTAATCGTAGAACATGGTGTGGCTGCAATTCCTATTTCTACTTTTTATGCCGATGGAAAAGACCTGAAACTAATTCGGTTTTGTTTTGCCAAAGACAATGCAACGCTGGAAGAAGCAGCTAAAAGATTGTGTAGCATTTAAAAGTATTGATTTTTATTTTTTTGTTATGCATGCATACTATTTAATTTTGTTATATTTACAATAAAAAAAATATCAATATATGAGTTATACAGATAAAATGTTACGTGACGATGCGCTAAAAGGCAAAGTAATTGTCGTAACCGGTGGTGGAAGTGGCTTAGGAAAAGCAATGACTAAATATTTCTTGGAATTGGGTGCACAAGTTGCCATTACATCCAGAGATTTAGAAAAACTAAAAAATACAGCTGCAGAACTGGAAACTGAGACCGGAGGAACTTGTCTTCCTATTCAATGTGATGTACGTCATTACGAAGAAGTCGAAAACATGTTACAAGAAGTTTTGAAAGCTTTTGGTAAAGTAGATGTTTTACTTAATAATGCTGCCGGAAATTTCATTTCGCCAACCGAAAGATTATCTGCAAATGCTTTTGATACCGTAATTGATATTGTTTTAAAAGGAACAAAAAACTGTACCCTTGCTTTTGGAAAACATTGGATTGACACTAAACAAAAATCATCTACAATATTAAATATCGTAACGACTTATGCATGGACTGGCTCTGCCTATGTAGTACCTAGCGCTACTGCAAAAGCAGGAGTTCTTGCCATGACCCGAAGTCTGGCTGTGGAATGGGCTAAGTACGGAATTCGTTCTAATGCCATTGCTCCGGGACCTTTCCCGACTAAAGGCGCTTGGGACCGATTATTGCCAGGAAATCTAGCCGAAAAATTTGATATGGCAAAAAAAGTACCTTTAAAACGTGTTGGTGATCATCAGGAATTAGCCAATTTAGCGGCTTATTTAGTTTCTGATTTTTCAGCGTATGTAAATGGTGAAGTCGTTGTTATTGATGGAGGTGAATGGCTGAAAGGTGCCGGACAATTCAATATTCTCGAAGCTATTCCCGAAGAACTTTGGGATCAGTTGGAAATGATGATTAAAGCAAAAAAGAACAAATAATAGTTTTTTTGAAATAAACCATTAAGAGATTAAGAAAAATTAAAAACTGCTACTTAATAAAACTTAATTTCTTAATGGTAAAAAAAAGAATTTTTTAATTTTTATCACTCTCCAAGGCTACTAAAATTTCACTTTTCAGCAAGCCACTTCCACCGCCATAATGCTGTACAACAATTATATTTGGATTCTTTTTTTTTAAAAGCATACAAATTAATTTTACTTTCTTTTTGAATTCTGGACACTAATAATACTAATACCTTAGTTAGATTATTATTTTATCTAATTACAATTTCATTGGTACTTCCATCAAAAGGATTTCGGCATCAGCAGAATTTACAGTGATTGAAATTCTATCAGTATCCCAAATTCCTAATCCGTCACGTTCATTTAAAGCGATATTCCCTATTGTAAAATCGCCTTTCAAAACAAAAACATAAATCCCATTTCCTGTTTTTTTCAATTGATAAGAAGTAGAAAAATCCTTGTCAAATTTCCCGATATGAAACCAAGCATCCTGATGAATCCAAACACCTTCATCCTCTGGATTTGGAGATAAAATTTGTTGCAATTTATTGTGACGATCCTTCAAGTCCAAAGTAACTTGATCATAACGCGGGGTTACATTTTTTTGATTCGGATAAATCCAAATCTGTAAAAACTTAACCAACTGGTCTTTATTCTTATTGTATTCGCTATGAAAAATCCCAGTCCCAGCACTCATAACCTGAATATCTCCTTCTTTGATTACAGTAGTATTTCCCATACTGTCTTGGTGTTCTAAATCACCTTCAAGCGGAATAGAAATAATTTCCATATTATCGTGTGGATGCTTGCCAAAACCCATTCCTTGACTAACTCTGTCGTCATTCAAAACCCTTAAGACACCAAAATTAGTGCGCTCCGGATTGTGATAATTAGCAAAGCTAAAAGTGTGATAGGATTCTAACCAACCGTGATTGGCATAACCACGACTATTGGCTTTGTGCAAAACTGAATGAGTTATTACTCCATCTTTTATTTTATCTTTATTTTCCATTGTTCTGTTCTTTAATAGTATGGTACAAAGTTGCATCAAAAAAAAAGCACATGCATTGAACTAGGACAAGAAATAAAAAAATGAGAATTTAGAATTTGGCAATTTTTGTTCTTACTTTACTTAAAAACTCAGCAGAAATACCAAGATAGGAAGCAATATAATGCTGGGCGACACGCTGTGATAGTGTAGGATAATGTTCGAGAAACTCTAAATATTTCTCAGTGGCCGTCTTAGAAATGGTATTAAATAAGCGGTCTTGAGTAACTGCCAGATTGCGTTGCATCAATATTCGGAAAGCTCTTTCAAACTTGGGTGCTTTGGTAAATAAAGTCTCTTTTGTTTCAGGACTGAACATAAAAAAGGCACAATCTTCCAATGTTTCAATAAACACCCTACTTGGTTTATCTTCATAAATACTAAAAGAAATATCGCTAATCCAAGCATTTTCTATCGCAAATTGAAGAATCACTTCAAAACCATTGGCATCAATATAATATTTCCTGACACAACCTTTGATAACAAAAGCTTCAAAGTTGCACATTTCACCTTCGTGAAGCAAAATCGTTTTCTTAGAAACCGTTTTATATTCCAATAAAGAATTGAAAATTTCTAATTCTTCAGGTTCAAAAGCGACATAACGACTGATATTTTTATTGATTTGAGAATACAAAGTGCTCCGATTTTTAGAAAATTAAAGGTAGAAAAAAATGCTAATTAATAACGCCCAATAAATATATTAAATTAGCAACATTTCCTCAAAAAACAAAAACCACTCACAATTAAATTCCTATTTTTGCTTTGATAAATAAATAATAGATCTTTTATGCTCATTATAGGAATTGCTGGTGGAACAGGTAGCGGAAAAACAACAGTAGTTCATCAAATCATGAATGAATTACCGGAAACAGAAGTAGGTATTATTTCACAAGACTCCTATTATAAAGAAAATCACGGACTATCATTTGACGAAAGAGCACTCCTCAATTTTGATCATCCGCGTGCTATTGATTTCGAATTATTGGTTACTCATCTTAAAGAATTAAAAAAAGGAAACAACATCAATCAACCCGTATATTCCTTTGTAACGCATAACAGAACTAACGATACCGTTTTTACACATCCCAGAAAAGTGATGATTGTGGAAGGGATTTTAATTTTGGCAAATCCGGAATTAAGAAATTTATTTGATGTAAAAATATATGTTCACGCTGATTCTGACGAACGATTAATCCGTAGAATGAGACGCGATATTGCTGAACGTGGCCGCGATATGCACGAAGTCATCAATAGATACCAAACAACATTAAAACCTATGCATGAGCAATTTATAGAGCCCACAAAAGCATTTGCAGACATTATTATACCAAATGACAAATACAATACAGTAGCCATAGACGTAGTTCGGGCGGTAATAAATCAAAAAATACTATAATTTAGTTGTAATTTTAATCTAATTAATTATTAGGAGCTATTTCCCGCTTTCCGTTACAATCTTTTTAATTTTTATCAAAAATAAAAAGGATTTTCACTGTAATCGGGGCTAAAAAAATAAAAATGACAAATCCGTATAAAGACAAATCTTGGTTTAAATTTTTGAGTAACAAGTACATTTGGGTCTTGTTATTTTTTGCTACATGGATGATTTTTCTGGATAACTATTCCTATTTCGATCACCGTTTTCTGGACAAGCAAATTGAAGAACTGGAAGACAATAAAAAGTATTACCAGGAAGAAATAAAAAAAGATCAAGAGAACATAAAAGAACTAAAGAATTCCGAACAAATAGAAAAATACGCCCGCGAAAAATACTATATGAAAAAAGATAGTGAAGATATTTATATCATTGAATTCGAAGGTGACACAATTGAAAAATAAAATCCCATCCCCAACCCTTACCTTTGTAGAGGGCTGGGGTGAGGAAAACAATAAACAAAATGACAACAAACCTTTTCGATGATTTCAATCCCATTTCATCCAAACAATGGAAACAAAAAATCCAATTTGAACTCAATGGAGCTGATTATAATAAAACCTTAGTTTGGAATTCACCTGAGGATATTCAAGTAAAACCATTTTACCACAAAGATGAATTCAATAAAGCTTTTCACGTTACCACAAAAGCTACCCAATTCAAAATTTGCCAAAACATATTTGTTTATGATTTTGAAAAATCAATCAAAAGAGCGTTAGATTCGTTAAAACGTGGAGCAGACAGTCTTCGGTTTACAATAGAAAATGAATCAATTGACATCACAAAACTATTGGAGAAATTACCTTTAGAAAAAGTTACTGTTTACTTCCATTTGAGATTTATCTCAATCGATTTCGTTAAAAAAATTGATGCATTTGCAAAAAAGAAAAACAATACTGTAATTTTCTGTAATCTAGACCCAATTGGGCAATTAGCCAAAGACGGGAACTGGTTCGTAACCAACGAAAAAAGTAATTTTGAAACGCTTAATTTACTTTCGGCAGTAACAACATCAGTATCTTTAATAAGTATAAATGCAACCTTATATCAAAATGCTGGCGCTAATATGGTGCAGCAAATTGCCTATAGCTTAGCGCATGCCAATGAATATTTCAACCGAATTGAATCTATAAATCAACCTATCGTTTTTGAAGTTGCAGTTGGGACAAATTACTTTTTCGAAATAGCAAAATTGCGTGCCTTGCGATTGCTTTTTAATTTGATTGCCAAAGAATACAACCATAACCTAGATTGCAACATTATCGTTTCGCCTACAAAACGCAACAAAACATTATATGATTATAACGTAAATATGTTGCGTACCACGACTGAATGTATGTCGGCAATTATTGGCGGAGCTGATGCTATTGCTAATTTACCTTACGATGCGTTGTATCATAAAGACAATGAATTTGGAGACCGAATCGCGAGAAATCAGTTATTGATTCTCAAAAACGAAAGTTATTTTGACAAAGTAAATAATCCGGCTGACGGAAGTTATTACATAGAAAGTCTTACCAATCAATTAGCCGAAAAATCGTTAGCTTTATTCAAGGATATGGAGTCCGATGGAGGTTTCCTGAAACAACTTAATGATGGAATCATCAAAAGAAAAATTCAGGAAAGTGCTGATACAGCGCAAGAATTATTTGATAATGGTAAAGAAATTTTACTGGGAACAAACAAACATCCCAACAAAGCCGATAAAATGAAACACAATTTAGAACTGTTTCCTTTTGTAAAAATCAAACCTAGAAAAACATTAATTACACCAATAATCGAAAAACGACTGGCCGAAAAAATAGAACAGGAAAGATTAGAGAAAGAGAGCTAAGAGTATAGTATTCCGTTAAAAAACATTTGCAAAATAGTATAATTCGTTGCTAAAAAAATGAAAAGAAAAGATCTTCAACATATTCAATTAGAAAGTCAAAAGTCGAAAGTCGAAAGCGACAATTTTCACGCTAATACATTTCTCACAGCCGAAGGAATAGAACTAAAACCAACCTATTCGAAACAAGACATTGAGCATCTTACTCATCTTGATTTCGGAGCTGGTTTTGCACCAAATTTACGCGGCCCTTATGCAACAATGTACGTTCGTAGACCTTGGACTGTGCGCCAATATGCCGGATTTTCGACTGCAGAAGAAAGCAATGCTTTTTACAGAAGAAACCTGGCTGCGGGTCAAAAAGGACTTTCCATCGCTTTTGATTTACCTACCCATCGCGGATATGATTCAGATCACGAACGCGTAGTGGGCGATGTAGGAAAAGTGGGAGTTGCTATTGATTCCGTAGAAGATATGAAAGTATTATTCGACCAAATTCCGCTGGACGAAATGTCAGTTTCCATGACCATGAATGGTGCCGTTTTACCCATTATGGCTTTCTATATTGTCGCTGCCGAAGAACAAGGCGTAAAACCCGAATTACTTTCAGGAACAATACAAAATGACATTCTGAAAGAGTTTATGGTGCGTAACACGTATATTTATCCGCCAACTCCTTCGATGAAAATCATTGCTGATATTTTTGAATTCACCAGCAAAAAAATGCCAAAATTCAATTCGATTTCTATTTCAGGTTATCACATGCAGGAAGCCGGTGCTACAGCTGATATTGAATTGGCTTACACACTAGCCGATGGATTGGAATACATTAGAACCGGATTAGCAACCGGAATGAAAATTGATGAATTTGCTCCACGCCTGTCCTTTTTCTGGGCAATTGGAATGAACCATTTCATGGAAATTGCCAAAATGCGTGCCGGTAGAATGATCTGGGCAAAACTGGTCAAACAATTTGAACCAAAAGATGATAAATCATTAGCCTTGCGAACCCACTGCCAAACATCAGGTTGGAGTTTAACGGAGCAAGATCCTTTTAATAATGTTACTAGAACGTGTATTGAAGCTAGTGCTGCCGTTTTTGGAGGAACACAATCTTTACATACAAATGCTTTGGATGAAGCAATTGCTTTACCAACAGACTTCTCGGCAAGAATTGCCAGAAACACGCAAATTTTTTTACAAGAAGAAACTAAAATCACTAAAACCGTCGATCCTTGGGCAGGAAGTTATTATGTAGAAAGTTTAACGAATGAAATTGTCGAAAATGCTTGGAAACTTATTGAAGAAGTGGAAGAACTGGGTGGCATGACAAAAGCTATTGAATCCGGAATTCCAAAGCTTCGAATAGAGGAAGCTGCAGCAAGAAAACAAGCAAGAATAGACAATGGCCAAGATATTATTGTGGGCGTTAATCAATACCGATTAGAAAAAGAAGATCCTTTACAGATTTTGGATGTGGATAATCAAATGGTTCGCAAACAACAACTGGAACAACTAGGCCGAATAAAAGCAACCCGAGATACTGAAAAAGTACAAAATTCACTAAAAAAATTAACCATTTGTGCCCAAACTGGTGAAGGCAATTTATTGGAAATTGCCGTTGAAGCTGCCAGAAACAGAGCAACATTAGGAGAGATTAGTGATGCGCTGGAAACGGTTTTTGGAAGATACAAAGCACAAATTAAATCCTTTAGCGGTGTGTATAGTAAAGAAATAAAAGATGACGAAAGCTTTGAAAAAGCAAAACAAATGGCTGATGCCTTCGCTAAAATAGAAGGACGTCGCCCTCGAATTATGATTGCAAAAATGGGGCAAGACGGACATGACCGTGGAGCAAAAGTTGTTGCTACCGGTTACGCTGATGTAGGCTTTGATGTTGACATTGGCCCGCTTTTTCAAACACCGGCTGAAGCTGCCAAACAAGCAGTAGAAAACGACGTGCATATTTTAGGGGTTTCCTCTCTTGCAGCAGGACATAAAACTCTTGTCCCGCAAGTGATTGAAGAACTTAAAAAATACGGTCGAGAAGATATCATGGTGGTAGTTGGCGGAGTAATTCCTGCACAAGATTACCAGTTTTTGTTTGATGCTGGTGCAGTTGCCGTTTTTGGACCTGGAACAAAAATTAGTGAAGCAGCCATCAAAATATTGGAAATTCTAATGGAAAGTTTCGAGTAAAAAAACTCCTTTTAATACCAATTTTAAAAAACATCAATCGAAAGGTTGGTGTTTTTTTATGCTCTTTTAAATCCAAATTACAAGTATCTATTCCTATTAAAAAAAAGCATTACATCGTAATTTATTTTAACATAACTTATGGAAAAAATTAACCCAAAGAGCTAAATAAATGAACTAATTTTACAATAGATAACTGATTTTAACAAAAATAAAATCAAACCTTTTTTGTATTAAAATATTGATATACAATTGATTAATAAAAATTAATAAGACAAAGAA
>JBJOQF010000142.1:0-4882 GCA_046050185.1 Bacteroidota bacterium | reverse complement strand
ATCATTAGTTTTGATTACACGATGGGGAATGAGTTAAGTGGCGATATTTTTGTTTCTATTGAAAGAGTAAAAGACAATGCTGTTGATTTCAATGTTTCTTTTGAAGATGAATTGAAGCGTGTTCTGGTTCACGGAATTTTACACTACTGTGGATACAAAGACAAGGGCGAGAATGATGAACGTTTAATGCGTAGTAAAGAAGATGAAAAATTAGCGCTGTTCCACGTGGAACAATAAAGCTGTTTTTTCTTTTAGATCCGAATGTGTTTCACGTGGAACATTTTTATATTTGGCAGAATTACGATATAATGTTTCACGTGGAACATAACAAAAAAAATAGATTTCAAAATTACAATCCTGAATAAAATCGAAGGATTAAATCATACAAGGAAATGTTTCTAGATGAATATGATGTGATAGTTGTTGGCGCAGGACATGCCGGTTGTGAGGCTGCTGCTGCTGCTGCAAATTTAGGTTCGAAAACTTTATTGGTGACAATGAGTTTACAAAACATTGCACAGATGTCTTGCAATCCTGCTATGGGTGGTATTGCCAAAGGACAAATTGTGCGCGAAATTGATGCATTGGGAGGATACTCCGGAATTGTTTCAGACAGAACTGCTATTCAGTTCAAGATGCTGAACAAATCCAAAGGACCTGCAATGTGGTCGCCGCGTGTTCAAAGTGATCGTATGCGTTTTGCTGAAGAATGGAGAATGATGCTGGAAGGAACTCCAAATCTTGATTTTTATCAGGAGATGGTTAAAGGTTTAATTATTGAAAACGGAAAAATAAAAGGAATTCGCACTTCGTTAGGAGTGGAGATTCGATCTAAATCGGTTGTGTTGACTAATGGAACTTTCCTGAATGGTTTGATTCATATTGGCGAAAAACAATTTGGTGGAGGGAGAGCTGGCGAGAGTGCCGCTTATGGAATTACCGAAGATTTAGTTAACGCAGGTTTTCAAGCAGGAAGAATGAAAACAGGAACACCTCCAAGAGTTGATGGTCGTTCTTTGGATTATTCGAAAATGAATGAAGAGAAAGGAGATGTTAAGCCAGATAAGTTTTCTTATTCGGATGTGACTTCTCCATTGATTCGTCAAAAATCATGTCACATGACCTATACGTCTATTAATGTTCATGATATTTTGAGAGAAGGTTTTGATCGTTCTCCAATGTTTAACGGAAGAATAAAAAGTCTTGGGCCAAGATATTGCCCATCTATCGAAGATAAAATTAATCGTTTTGCTGATAAAGAAAGACACCAGTTATTTGTGGAGCCAGAAGGATGGAATACCTGTGAGGTTTATGTAAATGGTTTTTCGACTTCGTTACCTGAAGATATTCAATTTAAAGCGTTGCGTTCTGTTGTTGGTTTTGAGAAAGTAAAATTCTTTCGTCCGGGTTATGCAATTGAATACGATTATTTCCC
Source organism: Bacteroidota bacterium (assembly GCA_046050185.1). Lineage (GTDB taxonomy): Bacteria > Bacteroidota > Bacteroidia > Flavobacteriales > Flavobacteriaceae > Flavobacterium. Next base: position 3,447 of record JBJOQF010000142.1, on the reverse strand, counting down.
GCCAACACAATTGAAACATACTTTGGAAACAAAACTTGTTGAAGGATTATATTTTGCAGGACAAATAAACGGAACAACCGGATATGAAGAAGCAGCTTCTCAAGGATTGATGGCTGGAATAAATGCGCATTTAAAAGTGCATGAAAAAGCACCGTTAATTTTAAAAAGAGATGAAGCGTATATTGGAGTTTTAATTGATGACTTAATTACTAAAGGAACGGAAGAGCCTTATCGAATGTTTACCTCTCGTGCTGAATACAGAACGTTGCTTCGTCAGGACAATGCTGATTTTAGATTAACGCCTATGTCGTATGAAATTGGTTTGGCTTCTGAGGCTCGTTTGCGCAGAATGGAGCGTAAATTAAATGAATCTGAAAAAATGGTGGCTTTCTTCAAAGAAACGAGTGTTTCGATTGCAGAAGCCAACCCTATTTTGGAATCAAAAGATACAGCACTGATTACTCAAGGAGACAAAATGTTCAAAGTGTTTTCTCGTCCGCAAATTGATTTGGAAGACATCATGAAATTTGAAAAGGTTGCTGCTTATGTTGCTGAAAACGATTTGGATCAGGAAATTTTAGAACAAGCCGAAATTCAAGTGAAATATTCGGGTTATATCGAAAAAGAAAGAAACAACGCAGATAAACTAACTCGTTTGGAAGATGTAAAAATTCCGGAGAATTTTGATTATAATAAAATCAAATCGATGTCAATTGAAGCAAAACAAAAATTAAGTAAAATTCGTCCTGTAACTATTTCTCAAGCATCAAGGATTAGTGGTGTTTCACCAAGTGATGTTTCGGTGTTATTAATTTATATGGGAAGATAAATTTGTGATTGCAGATTTATGATTAACAATTTTAAATATTAAATCAATTGTTCCACGTGAAACTACGGTGTAAAGCCCTGTAATACTTGAATAATTACAAAATAAATAATTACTGCCCTGAAAGTGTCTAAGGATACTTTCAGGGTTTAGTTTAAAAACAAAATTTAAAAGAAGCATTAATTAATGGATATTTCAAACAAAAAGCATTTTTTAACCGTTAAGGATTATTCCGTTTCTCAAGAAACATTTGATTTATATCACGATGAAGAATTGGATATGTTAATCACGTATCCGCAACCCAGTTTAGAAAATTTAGGAAAGTATTACGAAAGCGTGGATTATATTTCCCATACAGACAGTAAACGTTCCTTGTTTGAAAAAGCGTATCATTTTGTAAAAAGCATCGCGCTGAAAAATAAACTGAATTTAATTAATTCGTTGCAACCTAATAAAGGAAGCATTTTAGATATTGGTGCAGGAACAGGAGATTTTTTATCGGTGGCCAAAGAAAACGGTTGGCATACTATAGGAGTAGAGCCAAGTGATAAAGCTAAAGCTATTGCAAAACAAAAAGGAGTTACATTTGTAGGAGAAACGAGCGAATTAGAAAGTCATTCATTTGACGTTATTTCGATGTGGCATGTTTTAGAACACGTTCCTGATTTAGACGAGCAACTAAAAGAATTAAAACGATTATTAAAACCAAACGGAACTATAATAATTGCAGTTCCAAACTTCAAATCCTTCGACGCAAAATATTACGGGAAGTTTTGGGCGGCTTTTGATGTGCCGATTCATTTTTGGCATTTTTCGAAAAAAACAATAAAAATGCTTTTTGAAAAAGAAGAAATGAAATTGATAAAAGTACTTCCTATGAAATTTGATTCTTTTTATGTGAGTCTGCTTTCTGAAAAATACAAAACAGGAAAAATGAATTTCATTAAAGCCTTTTTTATCGGATTGCAATCTAATTGGGAAGCAACGAGTGATTTCGAGTATTCGTCACATATTTACATCCTAAAAAACAACTTAAATTGATTTTAAGCGCATTTAAGCGATTTTTTTGAAGTAAACGGGAGTATTTATCGATTTTTTAAACTAATTAACTTATTTAAAAGATATGAAACCTGTTTTTGATAGTCATAAATTATACATTCATTAATCACAATAATAAAATCTTATATCATAAATATTTTGCATTTTTCAAACTTTATGTCAATGCTATCTATTTTTTTATATTTTTGTCAACAATACTTAAAAACTAGAAATTAACCAAAATGAAATCGAAGATTCACGACACGAGCGTTAGCGAACTGGCAACGCAATACCAAAAAATAAATATTAAAAATATGAGTAAAAAAGCATTAGTAATTATCGCACTTTCAATTTCACTTGTATCTTGCAACAAACCAGCAGAAGTTAAGGAAGTAAAAACAGCTTACGTAGATACTTCAGTGTTAATGAAAGAATATACAGAAGCAAAAGATCTTGAAGCAAAATATAAAGCAAAATCTGAAGAAAAAGGAAGACAGCTAGAAGCTGAAATCAATCGTTTCAAACAAGAAGCAGCAAATTTTCAGTCACAAGCACAGGCTAACGGTCAAGCATGGGCACAACAAAAAGGAGCTGAATTGCAAAAAAGAGAGCAACAATTAGGCTATGCTCAACAAGCTTTAGCTCAGGAATTACAACAAGAAAGCGGGAAAGAAATGGATTCTTTGGTAAGCGGTGTGAAAAAATTCATCAAAACTTACGGTAAAGAAAAAGGATATTCTTACATATTTGGAACAGGTGAAACAGCTTCTGTTTTGTATGCCGAAGATAAATATGATATCACAAAAGAGCTCATTAAAGAATTGAACGACAAATACAAATCAGCAACTCCAAAGGAAGAAAAAGCAGAAGTTAAAAAATAATATTTTTTATATTAATTCAAATGAATGCCTTCGTCTAAAATTTAGATTGAAGGCATTTTTTTTGAAGCAATATCCCGCTTTACGTTACAAACGTAGTTCATTGAACTCCAATTAAAATAAAAGTATAGTGAAGTAATCTCTAGTTAAAAAGTGTTTTTTCTTAACCATAAAAGGAGTTTCCTGCGGTCGCTCTTTTCCGGCTAGAAAAAAATCGCTTTTTAAATTTTGAGGATTTCCACTGCAATCAGGGCTAAAAATGGTGGAATCAAGACGTAAATTGTCTTCCAAAAATTAAAATAGTATTCCTATTTTCAATACTTTAGCTTTATATATACACGCCAAATGCAAACAATTTCTGAAGCCGCTGCCTACACCTTACGATTCATCAATCAAACCCACCGCTCTGTTTTTCTTACTGGAAAAGCAGGAACAGGGAAAACCACACTTTTACGCGAAATTATCCAAACTACACATAAAAACACTGTTGTTGTTGCACCTACAGGAATTGCCGCGTTAAATGCGGGCGGTGTAACAATCCATTCTATGTTTCAGTTGCCGTTTGGAGGATTTATACCTGATAATTCATCCCCTCAATTTTCTGAAAGTACCAAATTTGAAACCAAAGCTACTTTGCGTAGACATTTCAAAATGAGCGGTTTAAAGAAATCTGTGATTCGTAATATGGAATTGTTGGTAATTGAT
>JBJOQF010000141.1:0-2579 GCA_046050185.1 Bacteroidota bacterium | reverse complement strand
CAAAGGAAAGTATAAAGCTAACCAGGTTCACAACAATATTAGGAAGAAACTTCAATCTGGGGTGCGTAAAATACGGTTCCCGATGCAGTCTTTCATGAATGTGTTTTTTAGCTATTTTGACTTTCTTTTTGATAATGCCGATTTTTTAAAGATATCAATACATTGAACTACTGGAGTTACTTGTTGATACCTAATTAGAATACTCTAAATTAAGCAATTAATTTAAAGTATGAAACATTCCTAGCATAGATTCTTTTTCATCACAATTAATGAATTACAATGCTTAATAATAATTAGGGCAACCAAAACATTTTACTTTCAAATCAAATTGATAGGTTACGGAGAGTTCATAAATTCCGCCTGTCTGACCTATTTTTGACGTGCTAAAATCATGGGAATAACCAAATTTAAAATGTTCGTATTGTAATCCTCCAAAGGCATTTACCGAAGTCAAGAAATGACTGTTATCCGCTTTCTTACCTGGATTTGTAGCTGCGCTAACCCCAAAGAAAAACTTTTTAAAAACAAGCCCGGCTCCTAAATCAAATCGGCTGTATTGTCCTTGGTGCATATAATTAGACGTTAAAAGCATTTTAGTTTCATAAGGTAAATAGGTAATATCAATGTAATCTCCCAATAGGAATTCATATCCTGCATTGACAGAGAAAAACATTCCTAAGGGTACATTTCCTGTGTTTGAAAATGAGATGTTAGGTTTATTCATGTGTTTTAGAGAAAGTCCAAACCATGCTTCTTCATTGTTAAACAGCATTCCTGCTGAAAAATCAAAGAATGTTACTTTTTCATTTAATAAAAGTGGATCTACACTGGATGTGTTTATGGTTCCTTGTCCAATATTGATTTGGTCTTCTAAAACAATATTCTGAAAACCATAGGATTTATTTCCAAAACCCATTTCGATTGCAGGTCTAAAAAACCAATTGTCATTTAACTGAACCCGATACGCATAATTAAAATTCACTTGAGTGAAATTATAATTCGTGAATTTTTCTCTGTGATTCAAAACATTTACCCCAATTCCGCTGTTGGCATTTTCTAACCATGTATTGATGAATCCAAAATCTGAATCGACTCTAAAATTCAAATCAGGCCATTGTGTCCTATGCAATATTCCTGCGTTAGTTGTTTCAAGAAATCCTGTAAATCCGGGATTCAACGTTTCAGGAACCATGAAATACTGTGTGAAAATAGGATCTTGCGCTTTAACCGTTAAAGAAAAACCGAACAAAATTATTAATGATGCTATTTTTATTTTCATTATGCTATTCTTATTTGATTAGTGTAAAAGGACCATTTTCGTTTATTATTTTTCCATAAAAAGTGGTTCCTTTTACTTTGTAATAATAATTCCCATTCTCTGATTCTTTTTCTTTTATTTTTCCGTCCCATCCATATAAGGTCTCTCCTTTTTCAGTAAATATCAATTCTCCCCAAGTATCATACACATCGAGTTGAAGTGATTTTAATCCAAAGAAAGCCGGTTTAAAAGTTTCATTAATACCATCTCCATTGGGAGTAAAACCGTTTGGAACCATTAATTTATATCCTTTGTCAATAATCAATGTTACAACATGAGTATAAATACATCCAAAAGGATAGGTAACGGTTTGTGTCACTACATAACTTCCTTCTTTTACATAGGAATGAAGCGGATTTTCCTCACTGGAAACACTTCCATCACCAAAATCCCAAGATGTACTGATATAATCTGCTGTAGCGGTATTTGTGAATTGTATAGGATCCATAATTGAAAAAGTCCCAAATGTAGCATACGAATACGAACTGGTTGTGAAGGAAGGTGTTCCTAATTTTGGAATAGCCACATTAAACGTATAATTTGCAGTACAGCCCAAATTATCCGTAACACCCAGAACAACAGTTCCATTTTGATTGGTGTTCATCATTTCGTTATTGGTACCACTTATTGTTCCACTGGACCAAGTCAATTGATAAGGAGGAACTCCACCTGAAACTTGCGCTACAAAAGTTTGCTTCACATATTTAGTTTCACAGTTAAAATCGGTTTTTGTTTCCACTCCAATTACTATTGGAGGTGGTCTGTTAATAACATATTGAGCCGTTTTTGAACAGCCTCTGCTGTCAGTGACCGTAACCAAATAATTTCCTGCAGGAATATTGGTTAAATCTTCGGTTGCAGCTCCGTTTGACCATGTGTATGTAAATGGTGGCGTTCCGCCGGCAACGAGCAGATTGATTGCACCACTATTAGTATCATCACAGTCGAATGCATGGGTAACATTTGCCGAAAGCACTAATTTTTGAGGCTCCAATATTATAAAAGTTCGGGTTATAATACAGGGTTTACTGTCGGTTATGGTTGCTGTATAAGAACCTGGGGCGAGATTATTTCTAGTCAAACCGGCCGTACTTCCATCGCTCCATACCAGTTTTAGTGGTGCAATTCCTCCTACTAAATTTAGATTTATACTGCCGTCATTCATTCCAAAACAAGAAATTTGTTTCACTACCGGATTGATGGTAAAAATTGGCGCTTCGGGAATGTTGACATTTAAAGTAGTAACACAATTCAAAGCATC
>JBJOQF010000140.1:0-3493 GCA_046050185.1 Bacteroidota bacterium | reverse complement strand
TTCCTTAAAAAAAAATTAATTTTTGAAGTGTTATTTATTCACTATAAAATATTTAAATTCGCTGACACATTTTTTTCATTTTTTAAATATAAAAAGCTTGGCATCTAAAGAGAAAACGGTTAAGGAAACGCCATTAATGAAGCAATACAACGAGATTAAAAGGAAGTATCCTGATGCGTGTTTATTGTTTCGAGTAGGAGATTTTTATGAAACTTTTGGAGAAGATGCTGTAAGAGCTTCAAAAATTTTAGGCATTGTATTGACTAAGCGGGGAGCGGGTTCTGAGACTGAAACAGCTCTTGCGGGTTTTCCGCACCATTCTCTGAATACCTATTTGCCAAAATTAGTCAAAGCTGGACTTCGTGTGGCTATTTGCGATCAACTCGAAGATCCAAAAATGACCAAAACTATTGTGAAACGTGGTGTTACGGAGCTTGTGACTCCCGGTGTTTCTATGAATGATGAGGTTTTGCAATCTAAAACTAATAACTTTTTAGCGGCTGTTTTCTTTGCTAATAAATCAATAGGAATTTCATTTTTGGATGTTTCAACAGGTGAGTTTTTAACGGCGCAAGGCAATGCAGAATATATTGACAAACTGTTGCAGAATTTCAATCCAAGCGAAGTTTTAATCCCGAAAAACAATAAGAATGATTTCCGAGAAATTTTTGGAGATGATTATCATAGTTTTTATCTGGAAGACTGGATTTATAAGGAAGATTATGCATTCGAAACCTTAACTAAGCATTTTCAAACCATTTCCCTAAAAGGATTTGGAATAGAAGAATTGAAAGAAGGAATTATTGCCTCGGGAGCGATTTTATATTATTTGTCCGAAACGCAACATAATAGAGTACAACATATAACAGCTATTCAGCGTATCGCCGAAGATGCTTATGTTTGGATGGACCGATTTACAATTCGGAATCTGGAATTATATCATAGTTATAATCCTAATGCAGTTACGCTTCTGGATGTTATTGATAAAACGCTTTCGCCAATGGGGGGACGATTATTGAAACGATGGTTGGCACTTCCTTTGAAAGATAGTAATAAAATAAAAAGCCGTCATCAAGTAGTTTCTTATTTGAAAGAAAACCAAGAGGTTTTGAAAAATATCCAAAAGCAAATCAAGCAAATTTCAGATTTAGAACGTTTAATTTCAAAAATTGCTGCCGGAAAAGTTTCACCTCGCGAAGTAGTTTATTTGAAAGAATCATTAGACGCCATTATTCCAATAAAAACTTTAGCGTTAGAAAGCCCACAAGAAGCTGTAAAAGTTATAGGTGATAGTTTGCACAGCTGCGAATTATTGCGTGAAAAAATCAAAACTGTTTTAAATCAAGATGCGCCTGTGGCTATTGCAAAAGGAAATGCTATTGCCAAAGGAATTAACGCCGAATTAGATGATTTAAGAGATATTTCTACATCCGGAAAAGAATATTTAGAGGGGATTGAAAAAAGAGAGTCTGAAAGAACGGGGATTTCTTCTTTGAAAATATCGTTCAATAATGTTTTTGGATATTATATAGAAGTTCGAAATACACACAAAGATAAAGTGCCTTCAGAATGGATTCGTAAACAAACCCTTGTCAATGCGGAGCGTTATATTACGGAGGAATTAAAAGAATATGAAACAAAAATCCTTGGTGCCGAAGAAAAAATCCATAAAATAGAAGTAGAGTTATTTGAACAATTGGTGAGTTGGATTGCCACGTATATCAAGCCTGTTCAAATGAATGCCAATTTGGTAGCACAATTGGATTGTTTGTGTTCTTTCACGCAATTGGCTATCGAAAATAAATATGTTTGTCCTGAACTAGACGAAACATTTGAACTAGAAATCAAAAACGGAAGACATCCTGTTATCGAAAAACAATTGCCAGTTGGAATGCCTTATATTGCTAATGATGTTTTCTTAGATAGAGAAACGCAACAGCTAATAATGATAACTGGTCCAAATATGTCTGGAAAGTCAGCTATTTTGCGCCAAACAGCTTTAATAGTGCTTTTGTCTCAAATGGGAAGTTTTGTTCCTGCTGACAGCGTGAGAATGGGGATTGTCGATAAAATATTTACTAGAGTAGGAGCGAGTGATAATATTTCGATGGGAGAATCTACTTTTATGGTCGAAATGAATGAAACAGCTTCTATTTTGAATAATATTTCTGATAGAAGTTTGGTGCTGTTGGATGAAATTGGAAGAGGAACGAGCACCTATGACGGAATTTCTATTGCTTGGGCAATTGCAGAGTTCTTGCATGAGCATCCTTCAAAGCCTAAAACATTGTTTGCAACACATTATCACGAGTTGAATGAAATGAGCGAATCTCTGCCTAGAATTCAGAATTATAATGTTGCGGTCAAAGAATTGAAAGATACCGTGCTTTTTATTCGGAAATTAGTAAAAGGAGGTAGCGCGCATAGTTTTGGAATACATGTGGCAAAAATGGCCGGAATGCCTCAAATCGTAATTTTGAAAGCACAGAAGCTTTTGAAAAAATTAGAAAAGAATCATTCAAGCGATGCGCTGAACGGAATTAAAGCTGCAAAAGATGGCTCGAGCCTGAAAGGCGAACTGGCACAGCAAATGCAAATGAGCTTCTTTAATCTGGACGATCCTTTATTGGAGGAAATTAAAGAAGAGATTATAAGTTTAGATATAAATACTATTACGCCTATGGAAGCGTTGATGAAACTTAATGAGATTAAAAGAATGTTGACTAGAAAATAATTTATTTTGTTTTAAAGTTTACGTTATCAGAAAGTTAACTTTTATCTGTGATTTTTTTATAAAAAAGGCTTGTTTAATTCAATAAATGTCCTAAATTTGCATCCGCAATACAGAACAAGTATCGCGGTTCTTTTTAAGAATTGAAAATGCGAAAATAGCTCAGTTGGTAGAGCGCGACCTTGCCAAGGTCGAGGTCGCGGGTTCGAGCCCCGTTTTTCGCTCGAATACCATATAATGCTCGGATGGTGAAATTGGTAGACACGCTGGACTTAAAATCCAGTGAACAGCAATGTTCGTGCGGGTTCAAGTCCCGCTCTGAGTACAAGAAAGCTTCAAACTATGTTTGGAGCTTTTTTTATTTATGACAAATCCTAACATCAGCCTGATGAGGATGGAGCAATTTGATTCTAAAATCTTTAACGTATAAATTAATGTATGGGTGCTTTTGTGATTAGTAAACGGTTTAATGATACTTATAAGTTTGTTTTTACATCACGTAAAGGGAAGGTGATTTTTACCAGTCAAAGCTATGAATTGAAGTTTGAAGGGGAGGAAGATATTGTCTTGATACAACAGTCGATTGAGGCGTTGGTTTTTGTTAAATTAAAATCAGCGGCTGGGAAGTATTATTTTAGATTGTTGCTTGGAGAGCGCCATTTGGCAACCAGTAGAAAGTATACTACAGAGTTGCGATTACTAAAAGGAATAGAGGAAATAAAAAAATATGCGGCGGTGTCTGAGATTTTGGATTTTTCTGAA
>JBJOQF010000139.1:0-5949 GCA_046050185.1 Bacteroidota bacterium | reverse complement strand
AAATGATATTCTAAATACGTGTAAGCGTCACGAGGTATGATTTTCACCCACTTTTTATGTTCAAGAAACCATTTTGAACGTAATGATGGAAAACCTTTGGTAAGGTATGCGGCCACAAATGGATGTACATTAAGTACTACTTCTTTGTGATTTTTTAAAACTCTTTCTAAATCAGAAGCGATTTTATCAATGATTAATATTGGAGCTTCAATTTCTCCATGTTCATTGTTTGGATCTTCTTCTCTAGTTTTAATATTTACTTCTGGCCTTACTCTTTGTCTTGTAATTTGAACTAATCCAAATTTGCTCGGAGGTAAGATTTTATGTTTTGCTTTATCATCGCTCATTTCTTCCCTTAGGAATTCGAACAGAACTTTACGATTTTCGGGATTAGACATATCGATAAAATCTACTACGATTATTCCGCCCATATCACGAAGACGTAATTGTCTTGCAATTTCAGCAGCGGCAATCATATTCACCTCCATGGCCGTATCTTCTTGATTGGTAGCTTTATTAGAACGGTTTCCGCTATTTACGTCTATAACGTGCAATGCTTCAGTGTGTTCGATAATAAGATAAGCGCCTTTACTCATGGAAACGGTTTTTCCAAAGGATGTTTTGATTTGTCTCTCTATGTTGTATTTCTCAAAAATTGGTGTGTCATTTGATTGATAAAACTTAACAATTGATTGTTTGGATGGTGCAATTTCTTGCAAGTAATCCTTCGTTTGGTTGTACAACTCTTCATCATCAATTTGAATACCACTAAAGGTATCATTAAATACGTCTCTTAATATAGAAGATGCTCTGTTGAGTTCTCCTAATACCTTGGACGGATGATGAGCAGTTGGTAATTTTTTACACATTGCAGTCCATCTGCTAAGCAGGTTCTGCAAATCTTTTTCTAATTCGGCTGTATTTTTGCCTTCGGCTACTGTGCGAACAATAACACCAAATCCTTTTGGTTTGATGGATTGTACTAATCGTTTCAAGCGTTCTTTTTCTTTTTTGTCTTCTATTTTTTGAGAAATAGAAACACGGTCAGAGAACGGAACTAAAACTATAAATCTTCCGGCAAGAGAAAGCTCAGCGCTAATTCTTGGGCCTTTTGTAGATATAGGTTCTTTGACGACTTGTACTAAAATAGATTGATTGGCACTTAATATATCAGTAATGGTGCCATCTTTGTCTATTTCTTTTTCAAACTGAAAGTTTTTTAGGGAGAAATCTTTTAATTTACCTGCGCTTACAAGTTTTATGAATTTCAGTTGGGAAGATAAATTAGGGCCTAAATCGTGATAATGTAAAAAAGCATCTTTTTCGAAGCCTACATTTACAAAAGCAGCATTAAGTCCGGCAACTGGTTTCCTGATTTTGGCAATAAAAATATCACCAACCTGGAAGTTGCTTTTTTCTTCTTCTTTGTGTAATTCAATTAGTTTTCCATCTTTTAATAAGGCAAAATCTACTGCTTCAGAACTAGATCTAATGATTAATTCTTTATTCACGCTGTAAATTTTTTATCTATTCGCCGAGGCGAACAAATGGATTAAACAATATTTTAACAGGTATTGAACCCGGGGAGATTTTAGATTTGTGAGTTTTGATTCTTGATTTTAGATTTTTTAAATCTGCAATCTTAAATCGGTAATCTGCAATCTTAAATCTCAATTTCAATGAACGTTTAAAAAGAAAAAAGTAGTTTAAAACTACTTTTTCTTTTTGTGACGGTTAGCTCTCGCTCTTTTTTTACGTTTGTGAGTCGCTACCTTATGTCTCTTTCTTTTTTTACCGCTTGGCATATCTTGAAGATTTTATGATTAATTAATTTATTATTTTGCTTCGTTATTTATTTTTACTCCTTCAACAAAAACTTTTGCAGGTTTGAAGGCTGGAATGTTGTGTGCAGGAATTTTTATTGTTGTATTTTTAGAGATATTTCTACCTGTTTTTTCCGCTCTAGTTTTCACGATAAAACTTCCAAAACCTCTTAAATAAACATTGTCTCCAGTTTCTAATGAATTTTTTACTTCATTCATAAAAGTCTCTACAGTTGCTTGCACATCTCCTTTTTCAAGACCTAATTTTTCTGAAATTTTTGCTACGATATCTGCTTTCGTCATTTTCTTTCCTATTTATTATGTTGTACTATTTTTTTGAGTTTGCAAATATAGGAATTTAAAAAACAATTATTCAAGCTAATTCATTAAATTTTAATAACATAAACTTTTACTTTTGCCAACAAATAATTAAAACATGACTTTTTCTAACTTGCTAATACAATGGTATTTATGTAACAAGCGCGATTTGCCTTGGCGAAACACAACCAATCCTTATCCTATTTGGCTCTCGGAAATCATGTTGCAGCAGACACGAGTTGCTCAAGGAATGCCTTATTTTCTGTCTTTTACAGCTGCATTTCCTACTGTTTTTGATTTGGCGAAAGCCGATGAAGAGCAAGTTTTGAAACTTTGGCAAGGTTTGGGTTATTATTCTCGCGCCCGAAATTTGCACAAAACCGCTCAGTATGTAGCAGATGAACTATCAGGAGTTTTCCCTACCACTTATAAGGACTTGTTGAAGTTAAAAGGAATTGGAGAATATACCGCCGCGGCAATTGCTTCTTTTTCTTATAATGAAGTCGTTCCTGTAGTTGATGGAAATGTGTTTAGAGTCTTGTCGCGTTATTTTGATATCGAAACTGATATTGCTGCGGCTTCCGCCAAAAAAGAATTTGCTGCTCTGGCTTTTGAACTAATGCCAAAAGACACCCGAGGTGGAGCCGAACTGAACGAAGCTAATCCTGCTATTTTCAATCAAGCTATCATGGAGTTTGGCGCTTTGCAATGTGTTCCTAAGAATCCCAATTGCAGCATTTGTGTTTTTAACCAAAGTTGTGCTGCTTTGCAAAAAAACAAAGTAGATCAATTGCCGGTAAAATCTAAGAAATTGAAAGTAAGGAACCGCTTTTTTAATTATTTGGTTGTCAATGATGAGAATGAAAACACAATAATTCAAAAGCGAACTGATAAAGGAATTTGGCATAATCTATACGAGTTTCCTTTGATAGAAACTGAAAAAGTAGAAGACTTTGATTGTATTGCAGAACGCATTCAAAAAGATTTTTTTACTAATAATGGAATTGTCAGTATAATGGAGTGTAACGAAAAGAGTATTATTCATAAACTGTCGCACCAACACTTATATATCAAGTTTTGGAAAGTAAATATAAAAGGAACAGTTGAAAATGGTATAGATGCAACGATTTTAAAAACATTTCCTTTCCCAATTGTGATTCATAATTTTATTGAAAAGGATTTATAAAGTTTCTAAAAAAATGTATCTTTGATAGAAATACAATTCTACTATTATGAATGGAACATTGAATAAGGTTATGTTGATAGGTCATCTTGGTGATGATGTCAAAATGCATTATTTTGATGGAGGAAATTGTATCGGTAGATTTCAATTGGCGACAAATGAAGTTTATATCAACAAAACGACCAACGAAAAAATTACTTCTACGGAATGGCATAATTTGGTTGTACGTAATAAAGCAGCCGAACTTTGTGAAAAGTACCTTTCAAAAGGAGATAAAATATATGTAGAAGGTCGATTGAAATCACGTCAGTGGCAAGCGGAAGATGGTTCTACAAAGCATACTGTCGAAATTCAGGTTACCGAGTTTACTTTTTTATCTACCAAAAAAGGAAATGAAGACAACAAATCTATTCAAAGTTCAGAATCCGTAAAAAACACTAACTTTGACCCGCAAAATAACGGTTTGCCAGTCAATGATTTACCGTTTTGATTGTTTAACTAATCTTTTTTAATTTGGACCCAGAGCCCAGTTTATTTTTTGCTTACGCCATAGACACTGATTTAGTGCTTGGTTTTGTTGGGATATTTGCCTTACTTTTTTGTTCTGCAGTTGTTTCAGGAGCAGAAGTAGCATTGTTTTCGTTATCTCAAAAAGACATTGACGAAACGTTGCACGAAAATATTTCAAAAGGGAAAATTATCTCGGACCTTTTAGAAAAACCCAAAAAGCTTTTAGCCACACTTCTTGTCGCAAATAATTTCATCAACATTGGAGTTGTAATTTTATTTTCATTTGTTGGTAAAAATCTGTTTGTCGCTGTAGATTCTCCTATTTTAAAATTCATTCTCGAAGTAATTGTAGTGACTTTTCTATTGCTGCTGTTTGGAGAGGTTTTGCCAAAAGTATACGCAAGCAGAAATAATATTAAGTTTGCCAAGTTAATTGCGTATCCTATAGCTGCACTTGATAAATTGCTTTCGCCAATAAGTTTGCCTATGCGTAGAACCACTATTTATTTGCATAACAAATTGGGGAAACAAAAGACAAATTTCTCTGTAAATCAATTGTCACAAGCACTGGAACTGACAGATTCGGATGAAACAACTTCAGATGAGCAAAAAATATTAGAAGGAATTGTGAGTTTTGGGAATACAGATACAAAACAGGTAATGAGTCCTAGGATAGATATTTTTGCTTTAGAAATTGATGAGCCGTTTTCAGTTATTTGTCCAAAAATTATAGAAAAAGGATATTCGAGAATTCCTGTTTACCGAGACAATATAGATCAGATAGAAGGCGTTTTGTTTGTAAAAGATTTATTGCCACATATTAATACGAGTGAATTTGATTGGAAGTCATTATTAAGAGAACCTTTTTTTGTTCCTGAAAATAAAAAATTAGATAATTTGTTGAAGGATTTTCAAAGTATGAAAAGTCACTTGGCCATTGTAGTTGATGAATATGGAGGAACTTCCGGGTTAGTTTCTTTGGAAGATGTAATCGAAGAAATCGTTGGTGATATCAGTGATGAGTTTGATGATGATAATATCAATTTTTCTCAAATTGATGATAAAAATTATCTTTTTGAAGGAAAAATAAATCTCAAAGATTTCTATAGAATTATTGAGGTTGATGAAGAGTTATTCGAAATTAAAAAAGGAGAAGCCGAGACATTAGCTGGATTTATTCTTGAGATTTTAGGGAATTTCCCAAAAAAAGATCAGAAAATCATATTTGAAAACTGCCAATTCACGGTAGAAGCAGTAGATAAGAAACGAATTAAACAAATAAAAGTAACGATTGAATAATTAAAAATGTTAAAAAAAACAATTACTTTTTTGATAATAGTATTGATGTCATTATTGAGCTTTAGTTGCAAAGACGATGTTGTACCAAAACCATCAGGTTATTTACGATTAGATTATCCGGAAGCAAAATATGTAAACTTTGAAAACGAATGCCCATTTGCTTTCGAAATGAATTCAGAGGCTGTTATCAAAGGGGAGAAAAATTGCGGATTTACGATTACTTATCCAAAAATGAAAGCCACTATTTATTTGACTTATAAACCAGTGAATAATGACATTAATAAATTGTTGCGTGATGCTCAAAAACTCACTTATGAACATGTTATAAAAGCAGATGATATATTAGAACAACCGTATTTAAATCCTCAAAAAAAGGTATATGGCATGTTTTATCAGGTAGATGGAAACGCGGCCACTAACTCGCAGTTTTATGCAACGGACAGTACAAAACATTTTGTAACTGGCTCTATTTATTTCTATGCAAAACCCAATTATGATTCTATTATGCCAGCGGCGAGTTACGTTAAAAATGACATGCAGCGATTGATGGAAACTTTAAAGTGGAAATGATTTTATATAAGGCATTTAAGATCAAAAAAGCTTATTGATATTAAATTCATTGAAAGAAGTGTTTGTTTAGAATGCGTTTCGGTTTATAAACGTGCTTTTTTTTAAATTAAGCCTTGTCTTCGGATTTGCCAAAACATCCCAGATATAAAACCAACTTTCCATTAAGCCTAATGCCCAAATCCGTTGTAGCAAGTGTTGGCGTTTCGATGTTATTGTCTGTCCACTATGTAATTCAGTTCAGTTACT
>JBJOQF010000138.1:0-3370 GCA_046050185.1 Bacteroidota bacterium | reverse complement strand
ATTTCGTTCTTATTTCACATATAACTGTCGGATAATTTCTGAGATTAATCCAGTCCATCCTGTTTGGTGATTCGCTCCTAATCCTTTACCCGTATCTCCGTCAAAATATTCAAAAAACAAGTGGTTTTTGTTGAAAACGGGGTCATTTTGAAACTTCTCGTATTCGCCATACATTGGAATTTTCTTATTGTCGTCCGGAATAAAAAGAGATAATAATCGCTTAGAGACTCCTTCAGCAGCTTGTTTTATATTCATCATTTGTCCTGAGTTTGTAGGGAATTCAACTTCATAGTCGTTCCCATAATAACTCGAGAATTTTTCTAAAGAGTCTAAAATCAAATAATTCATTGGAAACCAAATAGGGCCTCTCCAATTTGAATTTCCGCCAAACATATCTCCCGTAGCCTCGGCTGGCGTATAATCTACCTGAACCGTTCCTCCTTCATAAGTAAATTTATAAGGATGTTCTTTATGATATTTGGACAACGAACGAATTCCAAAATCGGATAAAAATTCCGTTTCATCAAACATTCGCTTCATAATCATTTTCATTCGATGACCACGAAGTATGGAAAGCAAACGGGTTTCCCCTTTTCCGGGATGATACCAACTGGAGATTAAACTCGCTAAATCAGGGCGGTTATTCAATACCCATTCGACACGACGTTTAAAATCCGGTAATTTTTCTAATAAATCTGCATTTAAAACTTCAACTGCAAATAAAGGGATTAATCCCACCATGGAACGTACTTTTAAAAGTTCGGCATCACCATTCTCTTTATGAAGCATGTCATAATAAAATTGATCGTCTTCATCCCAAAGATTTAATTTATCGCCACCTATGGATTGCATAGCACCTGCAATATGCAAGAAGTGCTCGAAAAATTTAGAAGCCATGTCCTGATAAACAGGGTTTTCAAGAGAAATTTCACAAGCAATACGCAACATGTTTAAGCTGTACATCGCCATCCAACCTGTACCATCAGCTTGTTCTAAATGCCCGCCGGTAGGCAAGGCTGCTGAACGGTCAAAAACTCCAATATTATCCATTCCAAGGAATCCACCCCCAAAAATGTTATTCCCACCTTCATCCTTCAAATTCACCCACCAAGTGAAATTTAATAGCAGTTTATGAAAAATGCGTTCCAAGAAAACAATGTCCCCTTTTCCGCCATTCATTTCCTTGTCAATTTCATAAACTTTCCAAGTTGCCCAAGCATGTACTGGTGGATTTACATCTGAGAATGACCATTCGTAAGCTGGTATTTGACCATTTGGATGCATGTAATATTCCCTCAAGATGACTGACAATTGTCTTTTTGCAAAATCAGGATCAAGTCGAGCCAGAGGCAACGTATGAAATGCTAAATCCCATGCTGCAAACCAAGGATATTCCCATTTGTCAGGCATTGACAGGATATTGGAAGTATACAAATGTTTCCAGGAGCTATTCCTTCCATGCTTCCTATTCAAATTAGGTTTTGGCATGGATGGATCTCCTTTTATCCATTCGAACACATTATAATAATACCATTGTTTTGTCCAAAGCATCCCAGCATAAGCTTGACGTTGCACAGACCTTAATTTTTCTTCTTCAATTCCTTTTTGAAGACTGGCATAAAATTCATCGGCTTCATCAAGTCGTTTTTGAAAAATAGTATCAAAATCAGCAAAAGCATCACTTGGAGTTTGATTCGTAAATCGCATGCGATAAACCTTTTTCCCATTAGCAGGAATTACATCATCATATTTTACTGAAGCTTTGGTACCAATATGATTTGGATTTACGGCTCCTTTTCGTTTATTGACTATGTAGTCATTTATACCATCCTTAGTATAATGTGTGGGATTTGGCGAGTTGTAAAGCCTCTCGAAATTCGTTTCATTCTCACAAAATAAAATTTCTTTTGCATTTTCAGCATATAATTTAAAATGCCCAACCAAGCGATGATTTACTTCAATAATAGAATTTCCAATACCCGTTAATATTGGTTTATGACTGTATTTTTCATATCCCCAACACCAAGTATTTCTGAACCAAACAGTAGGTAAAACCGTCATTGGAGCAGCAACATTTGATCTGTTTTCTACTGTAACTTTAATTAAAATATCTTGTTCATCGGCTTTTGCATATTCGATAGAAATATCAAAATAGGCATCCTTATCAAAAACTCCTGTGTCCAGTAATTCGTATTCCGGTTCAAGACGCGTTCGTTTTTTACTTTCGTTAACCAATTTTTCATAAGGAAAAGCAGCCTGAGGATACTTGTAAAGCATCTTTTGATACGAATGGGTAGGTGTAGCATCTTGATAAAAATATAATTCTTTAACATCTTCCCCATGATTTGATTCATTTCCTGTGAGACCAAAAAACCGTTCTTTTAAAATATGGTCTTTGTGGTTCCAAAAAGCAAAAGCAAAACAAATATGTTGTTTGTTATCAGAGATTCCACCAATGCCTTCTTCACCCCATCGATATGCTTTTGACCGAGCCATATCGTGGGTAATATTATTCCAGGCATCACCATTTTGTGAATAATCTTCCCTAACTGTTCCCCATTGCCTTTCCGTTAAATAAGGTCCCCACTTTTTCCAGCCTTTATTATCGTTTCTTAATTTTAACCGCGATCGCTCTGCATCTATTTCTGACATATCACTATAATTAATTGTAATTCCGATTCGCAATTTATATAAATACGTTTTAAAAACAGCTAATTATTCTGTAAAAATCCCGTTAAGTAAATATAAATAAACTATTTTTTTATCATTTTAATTTCAATTTTATGATTGGATACTCGCATAAAAAAGAATTTTACTCGTTTTAATCTAAATAAATTTTCCTTAGAATTTAATTATTATTAGAAGTCAAATTCAGAATCAAAATCCGTGAATTATATAAAAAATAGAGCCTCTTGACCGCATTATAATTGACAAGTCGCTCACAAAATACTTTATATTTGCATTGAAAACTTAATACTGTTTATTTATGAAAAAGCCAGCTATCACATTACTTATACTTCCCTTTTTATTTTTTGTTTCCAGTTGCAATCGAGGAAAGGCTGCTGATTCAGTAAATGGAGAAGAAAAAACAGTAACAAAACAACCTGATACCTTAGCCAAAAAAGCAGTCATTACTATTGATACTATTGACTACAATAAAAGAATGGTCGCATTAAGCAATAATGACACAACAGGAAAATGGCCGGTAAAAACGCCTTATCCTTTGCCTGGTGCATTATTGCCATACAGTAGAATTATTGCCTATTATGGAAATTTATATTCCAAAAGAATGGGGATTTTAGGTGAACTTCCCAGAAATGAAATGATTAAAAAATTACAAGGTGAAATAGCCAAATGGCAGGCAGTAGAT
>JBJOQF010000137.1:0-17970 GCA_046050185.1 Bacteroidota bacterium | reverse complement strand
TCCTGTATAAATTACTGGCGTTAATGGATCCATAACTAAAGCTTGAGTTACAACTCCACGTGTTGAATCATCTTCAGCAATTGGCGAAGACCCTATATTTGAATAGGTTATATTAGTACCTACTTCTAGCCAATTATTGACTTGAGTTTTAAGGTTAAGTCTTCCTGTAAATCTTTTATAGTTTGAATTCTCTTTACCAACAACTCCATCTTGATCCATATATGAGCCTGAAAAATAGTAAGACGTTTTCTCGTTAGCTCCAGAGATACTTAAATCATGCCTTTGTGTAGCTGCATTTTGAAAAGTTTCATCAATCCAATTTGTATTAATACCGTTATCAACTACGTGAGTTTTTCCTGCTTCTTGAAAATAGGTTACAAATTGCGACGCATTCATCAACTTCATACGAGTCCTAACTGATTGCGTTCCTAATTGCGTGCTGTACGTAACTACTGCTTCTCCAGGTTTACCTTGTTTAGTTGTAATAATGATAACTCCA
Organism: Bacteroidota bacterium; assembly: GCA_046050185.1. Lineage (GTDB taxonomy): Bacteria > Bacteroidota > Bacteroidia > Flavobacteriales > Flavobacteriaceae > Flavobacterium. The sequence goes on along the minus strand of JBJOQF010000137.1, from coordinate 17,471 downwards.
TTTGCCCCTTGTGTACCATAAATTGCAGAAGATGCTGCATCTTTTAAAACTTCAATGTTAGCAATGTCGTTTGGAGAAATATTATCTATAGAACTTACTTTCATTCCATCAACAATATATAATGGATCTGAATTTCCATTAGACCCAGCACCTCTAATTCTAACTTTAGAACTAGAACCTGGAGCCCCAGAAGAAGATACAACAGTAACACCTGATGTTTTACCTTGTAACACAGACTCAACACGTGCTGACGAAGAATTTTGAATATCAGCAGAACTAATACTAGAAATTGCTCCTGTAACTAAACTTTTCTTCTTAGCTCCATAACCTACAACCACAACTTCGTCTAAGACAGCTGAATTCTCTTCTAACAATACATTAATTGGAGATTTCCCTTTGTAATTAACCTCTTGGGATTTAAAACCTACAAAAGTGAAGACTAAAACATCTCCATTCTTAGCATTGATTTTAAAAGCTCCATTAAAATCTGTTTGTACTCCTACCGTAGTACCTTTAACTAATACATTAACACCTGGGATAGGACCTGTTTTATCGGATACAGTACCCGATACTGATTGAGCATAAATAATACTTCCAAATAATAAGAATACTGGAAGTATTAGTTTTTTTAGCAATTTGTTTTTCATAAAATTAGTTTGTTTTTTGGTTAGTTTTAGCACTATGAGATTTAATTTAAAAAAAGGATTAATCAATGGAATAATAAAACGCAATGTGAGCATCTAATAATAGTAATTCAACCAATTAATTCAATTTAGAAATTTAAATTCCATAGTTTGACAAATGTTAATAAAATACAAAAATTTAAATATCAATTTTAAAGCAATAACTATAATTTTTAAAGCTATTACTTATTTAACTACCCATTAAGTGATATTTTTATAGACTATGCAACAATTTTTACAGTCTTAAATTCCATTTTACCTATAAAATATCCCTATACAAATTACCTTCAATGATTTTTCGATTTTGTAATTGATTTATTTGCGTATTCAATAGACCATTAGAAGACCTTTATTTAATTGTTTGAATGAATAACATTTTTTTTAAGTTAGAGAAGGCTCAAAAGTCATCAACAAAACCATCTTTTAACCTTAGGCCACAACAGAAAAGGATTAAAAAGAAGATTTGAGGATGCCGCTCGGCAAATACGAAAACAGCAGTTTTTTAGATGAATGTCCTAACCGATTTAAAAGCGTGTGTTGTTGAAGACAGAAGTGTTTTTCCGAAATCCCAAACATAAATATGGATGGTTCATCAAATTTAGTAACGTTTGTAAACTCGTTGCTTAGAATATCCGTAAACAATTTACGCTGATATGAAACTATCATAAGGATCCAACCAAACAAGCCGCAGAGCTGGCTTTAAAAGATTTTACCAACAAATGGGAAAGTAAATATTTATATGTTCCCTAATCCTGACATGATAACTTGAAGAAACTAAGGTACTTTTTGAATTTCTAATTGTAATCCGAAAAATAATTTATGCTAAAATTTAATTGAAAATCTTACTTGTAAAATCCAAAAATACTCTAAAAAAAATTGTCATTCTCTACGGGTGAGGCAATTCTAAAATCGTATTTTTGGCTTTAAGAGAAGCAACCAAAAAATAGTCAATACCGATTCGAAACTGGGAAATTGTTTTAAACCAATTTACTATTATATTAAAAAAAAGCTCCGATTATAAAATCGAAGCCTAACTTTTTAAATTACACGCTTTTGGTGAGAGTGTCGTTTTTATTACATATCCATTTCAACTTACATGCTTTTTGGAAAAGTGTACTTGTGGGTTAAATGAGGATTCAACACTGATTTATAATCGACTAAACCAATCATCAGAGCTCGTTTTTATTGATTTTAACATCTGTTGGTAATATCCCAAAATAACTCTTAAAGCATTTTGTAAAATAAGAAGGAGAAGAAAATCCAGTTTTATAACATACTTCGCTTATACTTACATTCTCATTTTCTAATATTTGTTTTGCTTTTTGAAGCCGAACATTTCTTAAAAACTCATTAGCGGTCTGGTTGGTAAGTACTTTAATTTTTCTATAAAACTGGCTTCTACTCAATTTTAATTGAGTTGCAAGTGATTCTACATTTAAATCCGGATTACTTATATTCTCTTTAATATAGTTTAAAACTTTCTCAATAAATTCTTTGTCTAAGGATAATGTTTTAATTCCCTCAGGCACTTCACTAATTAAACTAAAATATTTATTAAAAATTAACTGCCTGCTGGTTATTAACTGGGATAACCGCAATCTTAACAACCTCATATCAAAAGGTTTAACCATATAAGCATCTGCACCTACTTCAATACCTTCTATTCTATCTTCGATTTCAGTTTTGGCAGTAAGCATTAATACAGGAATATGACTTGTTCTTAAATCTCTCTTTATATTTTTACAAAAATCGAACCCATCCATTTCTGGCATCATGACATCTGTTAATATAATATCCGGAAGAAACTCATTAGCTAAATCAATTCCGCTTTTTCCATTGTTAGCAACTAAAACCTTATACTCATTTTCAAGTTCTTTTTTTAAATAATCTCTAAGTTCGTAATTATCTTCTACTATTAACAATGTATATTTATGTAGATTTTCATCTATATCTATTTCCTTTTCTATTTCTAGAAATGTAAGTGGATGTTTCTTTTTAGCTTGAACCTCTATATTATCTAAAACTATTTCATTATCATTAAAATGAGACTTGCCCATTGGCAATATGATTGTAAAAGTAGTTCCTTCTCCTACTTTACTATCAACTACAATTTCACCTTTATGTAACCTAACAAAATCTCGAACCAATTCTAAACCAATTCCTGTACCTCCATAATAACTTTTATTTAAATTTTCAACTTGATAAAAACGCTCAAATATTTTTTCCACTTCTCCTTTTTCAATGCCCGGACCTGTATCAGAAACAATAATCTCTACCGCTTTTACTCCCTTAGTATTACTTACTAAGGGTAAATGGAATAACTTATCCGTTGATTGAAGGTTGATATTGATTGTCCCACCATTTGGTGTAACTTTAATAGCATTTGATAGGATATTGAAAATAATCTTTTCCAACATATCTGGATCACTCCAAATTGATAGATCTGATACATCTGAATCTAGATCAAATTCTATTCCTTTGATAGCTAATTCTTCTCTAAAATGGATTACAACATCTTTAATAAAATCCACTAAATTTAATTTAACAGCTTTAACCTTTAATTTATTTGATTCAAGTTTTTTAAAATCTAATAACTCGTTTATTAACTTATAAAGTCTATTGGTATTTTTATGAACAATATTAAGTTTTTCTTTTGTTCGTGTTGCGAGGTTTAAGGTATCATCTCTAATAATATCTTCAATAGAGTTCATAATTAAGGTAAGAGGAGTTCTTAATTCATGGGATATATTAGTAAAAAACTGAAACTTTTTTTCATTTAAAGCCTTTTCTTGCAATCTTTTATTTTGTTCTAGAATTATTTCTTTATTTTTATTCAACCTAATAAGCATCATCTTATTAAAATAATAGCCCCCCAAAAGCAACAAAACAACATAAGAAAACAAAGCCATATTTGACTTCCACCAAGGTGGTAAAACAGTTATTTTTAGTTCTAATATTTCTTTATTCCATTTACCATCACTATTGGCAGATTTTAATTTAAATGTATAATTACCTTGTTCCAAATTTGTATAAGTAGCGCTTCTTTGTCTACCAACATAATTCCATGATTTTTCTAAACCTTCAAGATAATAAGCATATTGATTCTTTTCGGGTCTTGTATAGTTAATGCCTGTATATTCAATAGTAAATACAGATTGGGTACTATTTAAAGTAATACTCTTCGTTTCACCAATAGCACTTTGAAGGGGAGACCCTTTCTGATTAGTCGTAACCGTTATATTAAATAACTTAAAGTCCGTTAAATATAAAGATGGTAAAACATTATTAACTATGATATTTGAAGGATTAAAATAATCTAATCCAAAATAATTACCAAAATAAATGATTCCTTGTTCATCTCTAAAAGCAGCATTTCGGTTAAAATCATTAGAAAGGAGTCCATCATTTTTTGTATAATTAGTAAACGTATTGGTTTTAACATCTAATCTTGTAACCCCAGAATTTGAACTTAGCCAAATATTCCCTTTTAAATCTCCAATAATACCCACTATATTATCGGCTTCTAAACCATCTTGTTTGTTATACCATTTAAAACGATCTGTTTTAACATTGTATTTACACAAACCAGATCCTTTTGTTCCAATCCATATTGAACCGTCCTTTCCTTCATATAGTGACAAAATGTCTTCCGTTTTTGCATAATTTTTAAATTCTTTAGACATCCTATTAGCCATTGACACAATAGAAAACGTATTACTTGCTAACTTTTTAATCTTGAACAAACCTATATTTCTTGTTGCTACCCAAAGATTATTTTTTTTGTCAACCAATATTTTAGTTACATAACTATCTGAAATACCTGATTTTAAAAATGGATCTGATCTGTGATTTATAAATTTTCCTGTATCCGGATTGAACGAATGCAACCCTTTATCCCAACTAGCAAACCAAATAGTTCCTTCTAAATCTTCCGTAATACTTATAATATTATTGGAAGTTAAACCTCCACCTGAATTATTTACAGTGAAATTAATAAATTTTTTATCGCCATTCTTTAAAAAATATACCCCTCCGTTCCAAGTACCAGCCCATAAATTTTGTTTACTGTCAATAAATAATGTTTCAACATAATTATTAGTCAGCCCAGAAAACACTTTGTTTTCTCTAGGACCAATATGAGTATATTGACTCGATTTAGGATCAAAAACATCAATACCTCCTCCATCCATTGCTATCCAAAATCTATTAAAACGATCTTTTACAATAGCAGAAACAGAACTTATTTGTAATGAATTAGATATACCAGGTATACTTTCTAGATTTTCAAACTTATCGTATAACTTGTCGTAAACACCAATCCCTGCATTATAATACCCCATCCATATCCGTTCATTACGATCCAAAAATAAAGACCAAATAGAATTAGATAGAATATTTTTTCTTTCGGATTTGCTCGATAAATAATGATTTAAAATTTTCCCATTGGCATCAATATGAAATAACCCATCATTCTCCGTACCACACATTAAGGTTTTATCGGGTAAATTAATAATTGATAAAATTCGATTTTGTGAAATTGGAAAATGATTTATTTCAAATAGAAGATCTTTACTATTGCTCTTAATTTTAAATAAGCCTGAAGGCATAGTTCCAATCCAAATATTATTTTTTTCTATTAATAAACATTGAATAGGGTCATTAATGGACTTAACCCCTTCTTTATTTTTAAAAACAGAACGTCTTAGCGAATTTGTTTTGGTGTCAAATTCTTTGAGACCACTTTCAGTTCCAGCATATACCTTTCCCTTAGAATCCACCTCAAGTGCATTTATCGTATTAGTGGAAGTTGAGTTAGATCCTTGACATGCTATTTTTTCAACTTTAAAATTATTTAAATTCATCTTAAATAATCCGAGTTCTAAAGTACCAATAAATAAGTTTCCCTTACGATCTCCTATCAAACTCTTAACCAAAACTTTTACTTTATTTTTTTTGAATTCAGATAAAAGAATCCTTTTAAAACAATCGTTCTTGTAGTCGTATAAGTTGAGCCCTTCATCTGTCCCAAACCATAATCTATTTTTATTGTCAATATAAGAACAATTGATAGTATTATTACTTAATGAGGTAGGATCGTTTGGTTTGAATTTAAATATCTTGTAATCAGTGCCGTCAAATTTATTTAATCCAGCTCCACTTGTACCTAGCCAAATGAAACCGTACTGGTCTTGAATTATTGTAGATACGCCAATTTGGGAAATACTTTCTTTTATATTAACAAATCTATACTTTTCAATTGGTTTTTGAGACCAAATAGTTATGGACAACAACACTAAATAACAAACAAACAAATTTTTTTTCATATTACAACATCCCTTTTTCAAACTAAATATTTATAAAATTAACACTTAAATTTTATAAATTATTTAAATTATAGCCACAAATTAAAATTATCACATTTAATGACAATTTTGTCTATTAACTGTAACAATAATTTAGGCTAGACAAATTAAATTATGTATCGTTATTTCAGGACGGGACAGACCATAAAAAAACGCTAACATTTAATTTAGCGTTTTTTTATATCAATTAAAAATTAATCTGATTAAGCAAGCATACTTTCTAAATCTACTGCTTTTTTCAAAAAAGCTTTTATTAATAAACGGTTTGGAGCCGTTCCAGAAGTAATAACTTGTTTTTTTGTATTTATACCTTCAGTTGAAATAGTATTATTAGGATCTTGTTTTGACCCCATGAACCAAAGCACAAAATTCATATTATTAGAAGTAGTACTTGTTGAAACATTATCTTGCTTTGCAACACTAACAACTTCAATAGCATTAGTAGCAACAACATTTTCAGACGATTGACCAAAAACAGAAACATTAGACAGTAAAAGAATAACTAATAATATAAAAATATTATTAGTTATTTTAGTATCATTATGTTGTGAAATATAGTTCATTTTATGTTTTTTATTAAAATAAAATAAGATGTTTCTCTTATTCTGATACGAAACTATATCATTAAATTTCTAATAAAAAATATTTTCGATGAATCACCTTAATACTCGTCTAAGCGACAAATTTTTAACAAAAAATTAGTTTAATTCATATTACAAACATTACTTAATCAATCTTTTCTTTTGTTCTTTTTTAAATAAAAAACAAAGAAAAAGGTTAAATTACCATACTTCAAAGAAGGATTTTCATTAAAAAAAAGTAAAAAAAAAGCTCCATTTCTGGAGCTTTTTTCTATAACTTATAATTATGCTTGTCCTGCAGGACCAAAATTAAGTGGTATTGAAGGTTGTTCACTATCCTTTATTTCGCCATAAGCGACTTCAAAGCGGTGAATATTTTCTCCAATAGCTTTCAACAATCTTTTGGCATGTTGTGGTGTCAAAACAATTCTTGATTTCACCTTAGCTTTAGGTATACCAGGCATGATACTTACAAAATCTAAAACAAATTCTGAAGAGGAGTGATTAATTATTGCCAAATTAGAATAAATTCCTTCGGCAGTTTTTTCATCCAACTCAATGTTTATTTGTTCTTGTTGTTGATTTGAATTGCTCATATCCTATCTTAATAAATGTATTCCTCTTTATTAGCCATCATATCATTATAATCCTCTTTCGAACCTACAATCGTATTATCATATTCTCTCATACCTGTTCCGGCAGGGATTCTATGTCCTACAATTACATTTTCTTTCAATCCTTCTAAGTAATCTATTTTACCTGCAACAGCAGCTTCGTTCAATACTTTAGTAGTTTCTTGGAAAGACGCAGCAGATATGAATGATTTCGTTTGAAGAGAAGCTCTTGTAATACCTTGTAAAACTGGTGTTGCTGTTGCAGTAACAACATCACGGGCTACAACAAGATTTTTATCTGTACGTTTCAAAAGAGAGTTTTCATCACGCAACTGACGAGGCGTAATAATTTGTCCTTCTTTTAATGCACTAGAATCTCCAGCATCTTCAACAACTTTCATACCATATAACCCATCATTTTGAACGATAAAATCTTTAGTATGAATCAATTGATCTTCTAAAAACAAAGTATCACCTGGATCTTGTACTCTTACTTTACGCATCATTTGACGTATTACTACTTCAAAATGTTTGTCATTAATTTTTACCCCTTGTAAACGATATACTTCTTGAATTTCATTAACCAAATACTGTTGAACAGCTGCTGGTCCTTGGATTCTTAAAATATCGTCTGGAGTAATGGCACCATCAGATAAAGGCACCCCTGCTCTAACGAAGTCATTTTCTTGAACTAGAATTTGGCTTGATAATTTAACCAAGTATTTTCTAATGTCACCAAATTTAGATTCGATAACAATCTCACGGTTTCCTCTTTTGATTTTTCCAAAAGAAACAACACCATCAATTTCAGAAACAACAGCTGGGTTTGAAGGATTACGAGCTTCTAACAACTCTGTAATTCTAGGTAAACCTCCTGTAATATCACCTGATTTTGAAGAACGACGTGGAATTTTTACCAATACTTTACCTGCTTTAATTTTCTCACCATTTTCAACCATCAAGTGGGCTCCAACTGGTAAGTTATAAGAACGTATTAATTCATTGTCTTTACCATAAACCAATAAAGTTGGAATTAATTTTTTAGATCTAGATTCAGAAATTACTTTTTCTTGGAAACCAGTTTGCTCATCAATTTCAACCATAAATGATTGCCCTTGCTCTAAATCTTCATAAGCAATTTTACCTGTAAACTCAGAAACGATAACTCCATTATATGGATCCCATTTACAAATAACATCTCCTTTAGCTACAGATAGACCATCTTTAACAAAGATACTAGAACCGTAAGGAATGTTATTTGTACTTAATAAGATACCTGTTCTTTCATCGATTAATTTCAATTCAGTTGAACGAGACACTACAATATCAACTGCATTACCTTCACTATCTTCCCCTTTAACAGTTTTTAAATCTTCAATTTCTAGTTTACCGTTAAATTTAGCAACAATGCTAGACTCTTCAGATATACCACCCGCAACACCACCAACGTGGAATGTACGTAATGTCAGCTGTGTACCAGGTTCTCCAATAGATTGTGCTGCAATTACACCAACTGCCTCACCTCTTTGTGTCATTTTACCGGTAGCTAAATTTCTACCATAACATTTTGCACAAATACCTTTCAACGCTTCACAAGTTAATGGAGAACGAACTTCAACTTTCTCAATAGGAGAAGCATCAATTGCTTTCATTATAACTTCTGTAATTTGCTCACCGGATCTAACTAAAACTTCACTAGTTAAAGGATTGATTAAGTCTTGTAATACAACACGCCCTAAAATTCTTTCTCCAAGAGATTCAACTATTTCTTCATTCTTTTTCAATGCTGACACTTCGACACCTCTTAATGTACCACAATCTTCGATATTAACAATAACATCTTGAGATACATCATGCAATCTTCTTGTTAAATATCCTGCATCGGCCGTTTTCAAAGCCGTATCCGCAAGACCTTTACGCGCACCGTGAGTAGAGATAAAGTACTCAAGGATAGAAAGACCTTCTTTAAAGTTAGAAAGAATTGGATTTTCAATAATTTCACCACCCCCAGCAGTAGATTTTTTAGGCTTAGCCATCAAACCACGCATACCGGTTAACTGACGAATTTGTTCTTTGGAACCCCTCGCTCCAGAATCAAGCATCATATACACTGAGTTGAAACCTTGTTGGTCTTCTCTAATGTTTTTCATTGCTAACTCTGTAAGTTGAGCGTTTGCTGAAGTCCATACATCAATAACTTGGTTGTAACGTTCGTTATTAGTGATAAGACCCATGTTATAATTCGCAGAAATACCTTGAACTTGTTCTCTTGCGTCTGCAATTAATTTTGGTTTTTGATCCGGAATTCTAATATCCCCAAGAGAGAATGACAAACCACCTTTGAAGGCAAATTTGTAACCCATGTCTTTCATGCTGTCCAAGAAAGCCGCAGTTGTAGGTACATCGGTAGCGCTTAAAACGTGTCCAATAATATCTCTAAGGTTTTTCTTAGTTAATACATCATTGATATATCCGGCTGCTTCAGGTACTACTTCATTAAATAATACACGACCTGCAGTAGTTTGAATGATTTGGTAAACCAAGTCACCTGCTTCATTAAAATGTTTAGCTCTAATTTTTACACGGGCATTCAATTCTAACCTACCTTCATTCAAAGCAATATTTACTTCTTCAGCAGAATAAAAAGTGATTCCTTCCCCTAAAATTTTAAGCTCAGGAGTAGATAAACGTTCTTTGGTCATATAATATAGACCCAAAACCATATCCTGAGAAGGTACAGTAATTGGAGCTCCATTAGCAGGATTCAGAATATTGTGAGAACCTAACATTAATAGTTGTGCTTCCAAAATAGCTTCTGGTCCTAAAGGCAAGTGAACTGCCATTTGATCCCCATCAAAATCCGCATTAAATGCAGTACAAACTAAAGGGTGCAATTGGATTGCTTTTCCTTCAATTAATTTTGGTTGGAAAGCTTGTATACCTAATCTGTGTAAAGTAGGAGCACGATTCAGTAATATTGGGTGACCTTTGATAACATTTTCAAGGATATCCCAAACTACAGGCTCTTTCTTATCTATTATTTTTTTAGCTGATTTAACCGTTTTAACAATTCCTCTTTCTATCAATTTACGGATAACGAAAGGTTTGTATAATTCTGCTGCCATATCTTTTGGGATACCACATTCAGACAATTTCAATTCAGGTCCAACAACAATTACCGAACGAGCAGAATAATCCACACGTTTTCCAAGTAAATTTTGACGGAAACGCCCTTGTTTACCTTTAAGGGAATCAGATAGTGATTTTAATGGTCTGTTTGATTCCGTTTTTACAGCAGAAGCTTTACGAGTATTATCGAAAAGTGAATCTACAGATTCCTGCAACATACGTTTTTCGTTTCTTAAGATAACTTCTGGAGCTTTAATCTCCATTAATCTTTTCAAACGGTTGTTACGAATAATTACACGACGGTATAAATCATTTAAATCTGAAGTTGCAAAACGACCCCCATCAAGTGGAACAAGTGGGCGTAATTCTGGTGGAATAACCGGTACCACTTTCATAATCATCCATTCTGGACGATTCTCACGGTTCAAGTTAGACTCACGAAAAGATTCAACAACTTGTAATCTTTTTAATGCTTCAGTTTTACGTTGTTTAGACGTTTCATTATTAGCATTGTGTCTCAATTGATAAGACAATGCATCAAGGTCAATTCTTGCTAATAAATCCATAATACACTCTGCCCCCATTTTGGCAACAAATTTATTAGGATCAAAATCATCAAGATACTGATTATCAGCAGGAAGTGTATCTAAAATATTTAAATATTCTTCTTCTGTCAAAAAGTCTAATCTTTGTAATGATTCTCCATCAACATTTTTAGCAATACCGGCTTGGATAACTACGTATCTTTCGTAGTAGATAATCATATCTAATTTCTTAGATGGGAGACCAAGGATATAACCAATTTTGTTTGGAAGAGAACGGAAATACCAAATATGAGCAATTGGCACAACAAGATTGATGTGACCTACTCTATCTCTACGTACTTTTTTCTCAGTCACTTCTACACCACAACGGTCACAGATGATCCCTTTGTAACGTATTCTTTTATACTTACCACAAGCACATTCAAAATCTTTTACTGGTCCGAAAATACGTTCACAGAAAAGACCATCACGCTCAGGTTTATGCGTTCTGTAGTTGATAGTTTCCGGCTTCAATACTTCACCTCTTGATTCTTTCAAGATAGATTCAGGAGAAGCAAGTCCTATTGAGATTTTATTAAACCTTTTTACAGGGTTCTTATCTTTATTATTATTTCTATTATTCATCATAGTTTTTACTATTGATTTATTTGCAATTAAAAATTGATTTTGTACAGACGTAGCATTGCTGCGTCTCTATCACCTCGAATTACTTCTCTAAACTTCAAACAATTTTTGAAGTGCTAATTATAAAACCTATTAGGGTCTAAATAAAAAATCGGAACGGGTTACGGGTATAAATCCTAAAAACTTTTATAAATGCCAAAGTAGAGGCGTTGCAATGCAACGCCTCTACCTGAGACAAATATTATATTATTCTTCTAAACGAATGTCAAGTCCAAGACCTTTCAATTCGTGCATTAACACATTGAATGATTCCGGTAATCCTGGTTCTGGCATAGATTCACCTTTAACGATTGCTTCGTAAGTTTTTGCTCTACCAATTACGTCATCAGACTTCACAGTCAAGATTTCTCTAAGTGTACTTGATGCTCCATAAGCTTCAAGTGCCCAAACCTCCATCTCTCCAAAACGTTGACCTCCAAATTGAGCTTTACCTCCAAGTGGTTGCTGTGTAATCAACGAGTATGGACCTATAGAACGTGCGTGCATTTTATCGTCAACCATGTGTCCAAGTTTCAGCATGTAGATAACTCCTACTGTTGCCGCTTGATGGAAACGCTCTCCTGTACCACCATCATATAAATGTGTATGTCCAAAACGTGGTATTCCAGCTTCGTCAGTCAATTCATTGATTTGATCAAGACTTGCTCCGTCAAAAATTGGTGTAGCAAATTTTCTACCCAAGTTCATTCCAGCCCAACCAAGAACAGTTTCATAAATTTGACCAATGTTCATACGTGAAGGTACACCAAGAGGGTTCAACACTATATCAACTGGTGTTCCATCTTCAAGGAAAGGCATATCTTCATGACGAACGATACGTGCAACAATACCTTTGTTACCGTGACGTCCCGCCATTTTATCCCCAACTTTCAGTTTACGTTTTTTGGCAATATATACTTTAGCTAATTTCAATATTCCTGCTGGTAATTCGTCTCCTACAGTAATAGTGAATTTCTCTCTACGTAATGCACCTTGTAAGTCATTCAATTTAATTTTATAGTTATGAATTAAATCATTAACCATTTTATTAGTTGCATCATCAGCAACCCATTGACCTTTACTTAAGTGAGCAAAATCTTCAACAGCATAAAGCATTTTTTGTGTGTATTTTTTACCTTTTGGCAAAACTTCTTCACCCAAATCATTCATTACACCTTGAGATGTTTTTCCGTTAACGATTAAGAAAAGTTTCTCTACTAATTTGTCTTTTAATTCAACAAATTTAGTTTCGAATTCCATTTCTAAAGCGCCTAAAGCATCTTTATCCTGAGTACGTTTGCGTTTATCTTTTACTGCTCTTGCGAACAATTTTTTGTCTAAAACAACACCATGTAACGAAGGAGAAGCTTTCAACGAAGCATCTTTTACATCACCTGCTTTATCCCCAAAGATGGCACGAAGCAATTTCTCTTCCGGAGTAGGATCTGATTCTCCTTTTGGAGTAATTTTTCCGATAAGAATGTCGCCAGGTTTAACTTCGGCTCCAATTCTGATCATACCATTTTCATCTAAATCTTTAGTAGCTTCTTCAGAAACGTTTGGTATATCATTCGTTAATTCCTCGTTACCTAATTTAGTATCTCTAACTTCTAATGAATAATCATCAACGTGAATAGAGGTAAAAATATCGTCCCGAACTACTTTTTCAGAAATTACAATCGCATCCTCGAAGTTATATCCTTTCCATGGCATAAATGCAACTTTTAGGTTACGACCTAAAGCTAATTCACCATTTTGAGTAGCATATCCTTCCGATAATACTTGACCAAGAATCACTCTGTCCCCTTTTCTTACGATAGGTTTTAAGTTGATACTTGTTCCTTGATTCGTTTTTCTAAATTTAATTAGATTGTATGTTTTTTCATCAGGTTCAAAACTCACCATTCTTTCTTCCTCAGAACGATCGTATTTGATAGTGATAATATTTGCATCTACATATTCAATAACTCCATCTCCTTCAGCGTTAATTAAAACTCTAGAATCTGAAGCTACTTGACGCTCTAAACCAGTTCCAACAATTGGAGCTTCAGGACGAATTAATGGTACGGCCTGACGCATCATGTTAGATCCCATCAAGGCTCTATTCGCATCATCATGTTCTAAGAAAGGAATCAAAGAAGCTGAGATAGAAGCAATTTGATTTGGAGCAACATCAGTATAATCAACTCTTGTTGGTTCAATTACTGGAAAATCACCTTCTTGACGTGCAATTACGTCTTCGGCAGTAATTTTTCCAGCAGCATCCATTTGGATATTCGCTTGGGCAATCATCATTCCTTCTTCTTCTTCTGCGCTTAAGTAAATTGGAGTAGACTCTAAATCTACTGTTCCGTTAGTTACTTTACGGTAAGGTGTTTCGATGAAACCCATTCCGTTTACTTTAGCATAAACACCAAGAGAAGATATCAAACCAATGTTTGGTCCCTCAGGAGTTTCAATTGGACATAAACGTCCGTAATGCGTATAGTGAACGTCACGTACCTCAAAACCTGCTCTTTCTCTCGAAAGTCCACCTGGTCCTAGTGCAGATAATCTTCTTTTGTGTGTAATCTCAGCAAGTGGATTCGTTTGATCCATAAACTGAGACAACTGGTTTGTTCCAAAGAAAGAGTTGATAACAGATGATAATGTTTTAGCATTAATCAAATCTATTGGTGTAAACACCTCGTTATCCCTAACGTTCATTCGCTCTCTAATAGTTCTAGCCATACGAGCTAAACCAACACCGAATTGTTGAGACAATTGTTCACCAACAGTTCTAACACGACGGTTTGATAAGTGATCAATATCATCAATCTCCGCTTTAGAGTTGATTAATTCAATCAAATATTTTACAATGGTAATGATATCTTCTTTGGTAAGCACTTGCTTTTCCATTGGGATATCTAAACCAAGTTTTTTATTCATTCTATAACGACCTACTTCACCTAAGTTGTAACGTTGATCAGAGAAGAATAATTTATCTATGATACCACGAGCAGTTTCTTCATCAGGCGGTTCTGCGTTACGCAATTGTCTGTAGATATGCTCAACAGCTTCTTTTTCAGAGTTTGTTGGGTCTTTTTGAAGCGTATTGTGAATGATGGCATAATCACCTTGATTAGCATCTTCTTTATGCAACAAAATAGATTTAACGTTAGAATCGATGATTTCTTCCACATTATCTTTATCGATAATGGTATCTCTATCAAGGATTATTTCGTTACGTTCGATAGAAACAACTTCACCAGTATCTTCATCTACAAAATCCTCATGCCATGTATTCAATACACGGGCAGCTAATTTTCTACCAACATATTTTTTTAGACTTGTTTTAGAAACCTTAATTTCTTCAGCTAAGTCAAAAATTTCTAGAATATCTTTATCTCTTTCAAAACCAATTGCTCTAAAAAGAGTGGTAACTGGTAATTTTTTCTTTCTATCGATATAAGCATACATTACGCTATTAATATCTGTAGAAAATTCTATCCAAGAACCTTTGAAAGGAATTACTCTGGCAGAATACAATTTTGTACCATTTGCATGGAATGATTGACCAAAGAAAACACCTGGTGATCTGTGTAATTGAGATACAACTACACGCTCAGCACCATTAATAACAAAGGTACCACTTGGTGTCATATAAGGGATTGTACCAAGATATACATCCTGAACAATTGTTTCAAAATCTTCGTGTTCTGGATCTGTACAATATAGTTTTAACCTTGCTTTTAAGGGTACACTATAAGTAAGACCTCTTTCTATACATTCTTGAATTGTGTAACGCGGTGGATCTACAAAATAATCAAGGAATTCCAATACGAAGTTATTTCTTGTATCAGTAATTGGGAAGTTTTCCATGAAGGTATTGTAAAGCCCTTCGTCGCCTCTTTCGTCAGATTTAGTTTCTAATTGAAAAAAATCTTTAAACGATTTAACCTGAACATCTAAAAAATCTGGATATTGAGGTATGTTTTTTGTTGAGGCAAAATTCAATCTTTCAGTCTGATTTGTTATCATCAATGGACAAAATTTTGATTAAAAAAAAAGTAAAATAAACGTATAAATTTATTATACGAAAAATGGTTTAGGTCTTTGGATGTATATCCAAGACCTAAACCTAGTTCTCAAAACCGAGTTTAACTATTTAAGCTCAACTACAGCTCCAGCTTCTTCTAAAGATTTTTTAAGCCCTTCAGCTTCTTCTTTAGAAACACCTTCTTTAACGTTGCTTGGAGCGCTATCAACTACATCTTTAGCTTCTTTTAAACCTAAACCTGTAAGTTCTTTTACTAATTTCACTACAGCTAATTTAGAAGCTCCAGCTTCTTTCAATACAACTGTAAATTCAGTTTGAGCTTCTTCAACAGCAGCATCACCACCACCAGAAACTACTACAGCTGCAGCAGCTGGTTCGATACCATACTCATCTTTTAATATTGTTGCTAATTCGTTAACTTCTTTTACTGTTAGATTAACTAATTGTTCTGCGAATTGTTTCAAATCTGCCATTTTTTCTATCGTTTTAAAATGATTTGTAAAATATAATTTATTTATTGTGCGCGTTTTTTTAAATAAAAACTTGGAATAACTTCGTTTTTATTAAGCTTCTGTTGCAACTTCTTCTTCGCTATTTGCGAATTGATTTTGCAAAGCAGAAATAACTCTTTGTGCAGGTGATTGTAATAATCCAATGATTTCGCCGATAAGCTCTTCTTTAGATTTAATAGTTGCCAAAGCATCTAATTGATCATCACCAATGTAAATTTCAGAATTAATATAAGCACCTTTCAATAAAGGTTTTCCTGATTTTTTTCTAAAATCTTTGATTATTTTTCCAGGTGCATTTGCAACATCTGAAATAAAGATAGCGCTGTTACCTGTCAATACAGATGGTAAATCACCATAATCATTAGCAGAAGCTTCCATTGCTTTTGCAAGCAAAGTGTTTTTTACTACCTCTAATTTTATACCTGCTTTAAAACAAGCTCTTCTCAAGTTTGAAGTTGTTTCTGCGTTTAATCCAGAAATATCAGATACATAAATAATGTTTGTACCAGCTAACTGTGCAGTTAAATCTTCAATCGCAATTGATTTTTCTTCTCTAGTCATACTAAAAATTATTAACTACCAATTATACTGCTTTTGGATCCAATGCAATTGCTGGACTCATTGTGCTTGTAAGGTGAATACCTTTAATATAGGTACCTTTAGCAGCAGTTGGTTTAAGTTTGATTAATGTTTGAATAATTTCATGTGCATTGTCATAAATTTGCTCAGCTCCGAAAGAAACTTTACCAATTCCTGCATGTACAATACCAGTTTTATCAACTTTGAAATCGATTTTACCAGCTTTTACCTCAGCAACAGCTTTTGCAACATCCATAGTTACAGTACCTGTTTTAGGGTTTGGCATTAAACCTCTAGGTCCTAAAATACGACCTAATGGACCTAATTTACCCATAACAGCTGGCATAGTGATGATAACATCAACATCTGTCCAACCATCTTTTATTTTTTGTAAGTAATCGTCTAGACCTACATAATCAGCTCCAGCTGCAGTAGCTTCTGCTTCTTTATCTGGAGTAACTAAAGCTAATACTTTTACATCCTTACCAGTTCCATGAGGCAATGTTACTACACCTCTCACCATTTGATTCGCTTTTCTTGGATCTACACCCAATTTAACTGCGATATCAACAGACTCATCAAATTTTGCAGAAGCAACCTCTTTAATTAATGCAGCAGCATCTTTCAAAGAGTATAATTTGTTCTTTTCAATTTTTGAAGCAGCCTCTTTTTGCTTTTTTGTCAATTTTGCCATGTCTTTCTCTTAATTAAAAAGGAGAATCTCCTGATACAGTTATACCCATAGATCTAGCTGTTCCAGCAA
>JBJOQF010000136.1:0-28845 GCA_046050185.1 Bacteroidota bacterium | reverse complement strand
AGCTATCATAAGATGATAAGGTATTAATTTTTAACTTTATATTTGGAATACATTCTGAATTGGATGCTAAAATTTTATCACTAACAATTTCCGGTTTAGTATCAAAACCTGAATAATATCCTCCATAAGTTGCTGCTCCATTTGTGCCAAAATAAGAAACATATACTTGTCTATTAGATTTTACTGCAATGTTTCCAATTAGATTATTCAAAGTGTATCTTACGTAATTAGGATTACCGGTCACACTAACGGGTATACTACTAATAGGATTATTATTTATAGTTACTATAGCACCAACTTCAGTAACAATATTTAAGCCACCATTATAAATTGTATTTCCTATAGATTCAATTGATGGAATATTGTCAACAATATTGGGTGTAGCACAATTTAATGGTGGTACAAAAAAAAGATTTTGGTTAGCAGAAGGATTATTTGTAGTATTAGAACCTCCAATACTTTGATAGGCAAAAACACTTTCTGAAGTAGAAACATATAAATTTCCATCGGTAAATTTACTCCCATTAATATCAGCGTATTCACCTTTATTAATTGTTTTAAAAAGAGTTGAACCATTTATATAAACTTTAGTGTTATCTACATTTGCAATCAGTAAAACACGTTCCAATTCATCAGTTCCAATTCCTTTCACAAAGATATATTCCTTACCAGTTTTTTCAAAAGGAACTATTTGGTCAAATCCTGCATCTCTTCCGATTGCATTTCCTTGAATATTTACAACTGTACTATTACTGCCTCCAAACGAGCCAGAATTTACAGCTATTGATTTGTCTGATTCTATTAAGGCACCTATCATTTTGGAACTATTAGAAACGGTATTGTTGTCATTTTCTAAAGCCAAAACATAACTTTCATTCTTATTTAAAGTAAGCGTTATTGGTCCTGTAATAATGATTCCATTTGAAAGTTTTGTGCCGATTGGAATATTCGAAATAGTGACTTTTGTGCCATTTTCTATCGATAGTATCGATGCGAAATTTAATAAAGAACTGTCAAAAATTGGATTTAACATGGCGCCTAATCTAAACACTTTGCCTAGAGCACTATTTCCTTTGGATACAATTCCACCTGCATGAGTATAAGAATTGTTCAATGCGTTATAACCTGCATTAACTCTTATGCTTACATAAATCAAATCTTCAGCGTCAATGATATATCCTTTGTTTGTTAAAATACCTATACTAATTTTTGAGGTAATTAGTTGAGTATTTTCTCCTTGTCCTATGTGATAAATATATGGATTGCTATTGTTAACTAAACCAGTTATTATATTACCACCGATTGCTGTAATTTTGAAATTAACATTTGTAATACTTGGTGTAGAGATGTATAGATAATGGTCACCTGCTAAATTTGTTGAACAGGTCAAAGGCGGAATATAATGTGTTTTACTAAATTGGGCAAAACACCCTATCGATAAAAAATAAATAAAAGCAGTAATTTTTTTTTCATTCGCTAAAAATAGGAAATTAAGGTTTATCTTTTTAATGAAAAATGGCCTTTTATTATTCTTCCATCTTCAAAAGTTAAATTAAACCAATAATCATCCGCAGGTAGAGCATATCCATTAAAATTTCCATTCCAACCAAAACTAGTTGAACTAAGTTCTTTTAATAATTTACCATAGCGATTAAAAATTGTTATTGTAGATTTAGGTAACAAATCAAGATTTTTAATTTCCCAAGAATCATTATATCCATCTCCATTTGGAGTGAAATAACGAGGATAGTCAAGCACATAAATTTTGAATGGATTTGATAGACCACAACCATTTTTATCTCGGGCATAAACTAAATAATCTCCCGGAGCAACTGCGTTG
Organism: Bacteroidota bacterium; assembly: GCA_046050185.1. Taxonomy (GTDB): domain Bacteria; phylum Bacteroidota; class Bacteroidia; order Flavobacteriales; family Flavobacteriaceae; genus Flavobacterium. The sequence goes on along the minus strand of JBJOQF010000136.1, from coordinate 27,005 downwards.
AAAAGAGGCTCATCCTGAAAAAACGATCCGTCAAGTGAAAATTCATAATTTCCTACTCCGGTATATTCAATCAAAACGGAATTTCCATTTCCATCAAAATCATTTATTTTTGCTCCGGTAATAGTTGCAATTCCAGATGTTGTTACATCAAAAGTCTTTGTTGCAAAACAGCCATTTGTATTAGTAACTTTTACTGAATAATTACCGGGTGTAGTAACATTAATTATAGTTGTAGTTTCTCCGGTATTCCATAAATAACTAGAAAATCCAGTATCAATAACTAGGTTAACGGAACTGCCGTTACATAAAAAAGCATTTTCTTTCTGAAAATTTACTGGACTAAAAGTACTAACTATAAGTGTTTCCGGAGTAATTGCGTAACAATCAGAACCATTTACAATTCGGGCATAAATAATTTGTTGGCTTGCAGCAGTATTATTGAAAATGTTTGGCAAAGGATTTTTTTGAGCGATAGCATCAGTAGTATTCAAATAATATTGAACAACTAATCCTGTTGGCAATCCATTTAATACTTGTGGCGTTACTTGTGCATTTAAATCAAAATAATATAAACCATCTTGAACAGTATCTCCGTCACAGGTTGTAATTGGATTTTGAGAGGTTATGCTATTGTTTGAAATTTGAAGGCTAACTTCGGCATAATTTGCACATCCATAGGAATTTGTAGTTCTTGCAAATACAATTTGGTTTGTTGTTTTATTTTGATAATTTGTTGTATTTACAATTGGATTGATTTGTGCTTGAGCATCTGCTAAAGATTCATAATACACAATGTTGCTTAAACCAGTAGCATTGTTTTTTATTAATGCATCTACTCGTGCTAAATCAAAAATAGCAATTCCATCATTGTTATCATCACACTGCGAAAGAGTAGTGTCATTCAAAGCGATTTTTGGTGCATATTCTACTTTTATTTCATCGGTGGTCATACAAGCCGCAGGAGTCAAAGTAATTTCAACTTTATAGTTGCCTGTATCACTAACTGTGAGAGAGGGGTTAGTTTCTCCTGTTATTTCTATTGAATCTTTAAACCATTTGTAACTATAACTTGCAGGTAATTTAGTGTCAATAATATAGCTTTCGCCAAAACAGATAGGATTATTCGTTGTTAATAATCGATCTGGCCCTAAATCTATTTTTGGAGAAAAACTACCTGCCTTTAGAAAAACAGCTGAGTCGTAATATTGAAAAGTGTCATCAGCAATTACTAATTTTATATGATAAGTTGTTCCTGCTATAACATTTGCTTGAGCATTCATCACCACAGTTTGGGCACTATAATTAGTAGGACTGGTAGCGGAACTGTAACCCCCAAAATAGTTTCCATTTTTTGCAGGACATCCACCGCCTACACCAAATGGTAAAATTATTGGATGGATGTTTAGTGATGAAACGGGAGTAGTAGTACCTGGAATTACAGCTAAATTTTGATAATTGGCAGTACTTCCTTTTTCCTTTATTAAAAATGCAAATCCATCAGAAAACCGACAAGGAAAATCGTCTTGGTATTCATTGGAAGCAAATAAATAATCAAAACTTATGAAATTAGTCAGAGGAGTGAAATCGAATTCTAAAACAGTGGAATTTATTGTTGTAAAGCCTAATTCGTTATCTAAATCGGCATCTCCTAACCAAGAAGTGTTTCCTCCTCCTTGATTTCGTATAAATGGTCCTATAGAATTTTGACTGCTCCACGTACTTAAAAGCACACCTTCGGTAAAAGGGAAACTACCTCCTTGATTGTTAAAATAGGCATAACTATTTTTTCCTGCAGTAAATGTATCTCCAGTTGCAATGGGGTTTGTAATAGTTGCACAAGAACTATTTACCAAAACATTTTCAACAAGTTGTTGAGCAGTATAAGAGTCGTTTATTGAAATAGATTGCCCCGTTGCACTAATTGAAGCGCAACAAATGAAGATATAAAATAAGATTGTTTTTATACATTTCATAGTTCCTCAAAGATACTACAAATCTCTATTTTTTAATAAGCGATAGGATAAGAATGTAAAAATGTAAGTCCAACATAAAACGATTAGAATTGAGAAAAAATGTACACTGTAATCTTTACTGTTTTCCATTCCAATTTGTGTTCCAATAGATTTGATAATTGATAATCGGGAGAATGGTTCCACAATTAAATTAGACATGGATTCCAAAGGCAAAAATTGTGTAAAATAAGAGGCTGTATTACTGTCGGGAAATATTTTAAAAGTTAGAATCCCTTTTGTAATTCCTTCAATAATATTCCAAACCAAAAGAAATCCAAGTGCAAATGCGGAGCGTTTTACCAATATTCCTAAAAATAAACAGAAAGAGAAAAAACCGATTAATTTTATGAAATAGGCCAAAAGATATTCTAAATCAGAGAAAACAATACCAATTTCGGTATAAGAAGAAAAACTGAAGCCGAGAATCAATGACATTATAAATACAAAAACAGTTGATACCGAAGCAAATAAAACGATTGTCAGAAACTTAGAAAGAATAAACTCTTTTTTACTCATTCCGTCTATCAAATTTTGTTTCAATGTACCATAACTGTATTCGTTAGCCATCATTGAAACAATAACAATTGCCAAAAATAATTTTAAAATTGCAGCTATGTAAGTGTTGAAATGCCAAATAAAAGGAAAATTGAAAATACCCATTTCGGCAAGATGAAGCTTGAAAATACCAAGATCAAATTTGATTGAAGCAATTAAAGCAATAAAGGTTAGCAGAATAAAATAAGTCAGAGTCAAAACACGGCTTGCCTTATTTTTCCATATTTTTTGTAATTCTATTGAGAGAAGTCGTTTCATTGTTTTAATTTTTAATAGTGGGTTGAGTGTTATTTGTTAATTCTAAAAATTGCTCTTCCAAGCTATTTTTTCGTTTAACTAAATGACTTAATACAATGTTTTTTTCAAAAAGAAATTGATTCAACTCTTTTGCATCCCAATCATGTTTTAAATAAACTAAAACTTTTGCGCCTTCATTTACAATGTTTTTTACAGCAGGATGAGTCTTTAAAACAAGCGCTAAATTTTTATTATCATCAGCTTCTAACTCAAAGAATCCTTCATTGGCAGACATACCACCAACTAAACCAGAATATAAAATTTCGCCCTTTCTTAAAACCAGTGCATGTGTACATACTTTTTCTACTTCGTCCAATAAATGGGAAGCGAGTAAAATAGTAGTTCCTTTAGCAGCTATTTGTTTGATTATATCTCTAATTTGATGAATTCCTTGTGGATCTAAACCATTAGTAGGTTCATCAAGAATTAAAATTTCCGGATCATTCAGGAGGGCAGAAGCTATAGCTAATCGTTGTTTCATCCCAAGAGAAAATGTACTGAATTTACTATTTCCCCGGTCTGTTAAACCCACTAATTCCAGTTTTTCGCTTACTTTAGCGTAGTTAATCCCTTTGATTTTGCAAACTAGTTCTAAATTTTCTTTTGCCGTCATATACGGATAGAAATTAGGTCTTTCGATGATAGCTCCTACTTTTTTTAATGCTTCATGGGTTTGCATTGTACCACCAAACCAGCTATATTCTCCTGAGGTTTTATTTACCACATTCAAAACAATTCCTAATGTTGTCGATTTTCCGCTACCGTTAGGGCCAAGAATCCCGTAAACATTACCTTTATATATATCGAATGAAACGTCTTTCAATGCTTGTACACCGCCATAACGTTTGTTGAGATTTTTAATAGAGAGTATAATTTCCAAAGTGTCCGTTTTTTTTAAAGTTTTATATAGGACGAGCAAGATAAGAATTTGTTACTGTTAAACTGGAATTAATGTGAATCATGAGTTGGAATCTGTTTTTAGGTACAAGGTGTTTTTTTAATAATTTGTTGCATTTTTATTTTTTATGAAATTGGTTTTGAGATACCTTTAAAATAATCAAAAAAATGATTTTATAGCAGTTGAAGAAGTTCGTAATTACGATATTTTAAACTCTAATTTATTGTAATTTTGCATTAAATATTTTCCGAATGAGTGACCCTATAATGCTTTTTAAAAAACCATCTTATCCTATAAACAATTCACTTTTGGATTATTTGGAACGATTTGACCGAATCTCCAAAGTGCCTATTTTTTATGATGATTTGTTGCGCTTTTCCGGTTCAGTAAATGTGTATGATAAAAACGATAAAGATACTTTATGGATTCGGGTATATTATAGTGAATTTGAAAGAAAAGAAATCGATTTGACTTTGATGAAAATCTATTCTCTTTTACATTCTGATGGGAATTTGGGAATTATTAAATTCCTGAATGTAGATTCAATAGATTATTGCACTTTTGGAAATTCGAAGCCTTTTCGAATCAAAGTAAGAAACATTCTTAATGATAATTACACGCATTTTTATATCAAGAAAGCCGATGCTTCCCGTGTTTACGGACTAGAACTGGAACATATTTTATCACCGGATAAAATAAATTTTTTAGTATATAAAGACACTTTAATCGAAGAACATATTATGGGAATTGCAGGAGATGTGTTTATAAAAACACTTCTGGCTGATTGTACCGAAACTGAAAAATCACAAATTGCAAAAGAATTTGTCAAGTTCAATGAGCGTTGTATGATTCGATTGTTAGGTGATATGCGTTCTTATAATTATGTAATTGTTCCAATTCACGATTTTGACCAAGTAGTCTATAGAATACGTGCTATTGATTTTGATCAACAATGCTTTGAAGGAAATTTTAAAGTATATCGTCCTCAGTTTTTTAAAGAAAATTATCCAATGGTAAAGTTGGTCAAAGATAAACTGCAACATAGTTCGGTAGAACAATATAAAGATGAAGAACGAGCAGTTTTAGCCAAAAGAATACATTCTGCCGAAAATCGAATTAAAAGATTATTACAAATCATGGGTTCTGATGTCATTTCTACTGATGAACATTTGAATCAATTAAAATTAGAATTGTATAGTTATACGAATGATTTGAATTTTAAAAAAGCAAAATCCATGGGGAATGTAATGAGTGCGGCTTTTGAATTTATAACCAGAAACTTTAAGAACACTAATTTATTTAATACTGGATTTTAGTATTTTATAAAATGGCACTTTCTTATCCGGAATAAAAACGATACTCAAATTAAATCATTTTCCCTAAAAAAAAACTGTTGATTCAATGATAATAATCATTTGTTCAGCGTCAATGAAAGAACCAAAAGATTGGTAGAAATGTCAAAAAGCTAAAATCCAAACCCTAAACCAAAAGTAATTCGGGCTTCCTCACCAGCACTTTTAAAATAGGCGATTCTGGCCGTAAGAGCATTCAGACTGTTGAGCCACAATCCTCCACCAAATGATTGGTGCCATTTATCTGAATTTTCACCATTTAACCATACTCTGCCGTAATCAAATCCACCTAGAATTCCGTAAGACATGGGTGAAATACTCTTTTTTATTTTTCCTAGATTCCAACGGATATCACTGCTTTGATAAAAAGAATGGCTTCCTAAGAAACGTTCATTTCTAAAACCTCTCAAATCATAATCTCCACCTAAAGTGGCGCCCTGATAAAATTCAAAATTATTATTCAATAGTATTTTTGCTTTCAAAATTGTAGCCAAAACAATTTTACCATTTGCATCTATTTTATGGTTGAAATTAAGTTTGCTTTCTAATGTTGGGAAATTTCTTTTGGCGTCATTCAAATTAATTTTCCAACTTCCAGCTATGGAAAATCCCATTCCCATGGTAGGCAATGAAGGAATATCGTAATTCTCAAAGCTGTATTTCAATGTTGCTCCTGCAAATTTTTGACTATCAAAAACGCTAGAGTTTACGATCCCGGGGATATTAATAAAACGATTGTTCGTTTCTTCTACAGAGATTCTCTCAAAGGAAGTTTGAAAATAGATTGCACTGCCATATTTCCCTTTTTTTTTGATAGATGGATTAATCATTAATGTTCTAAGTCGCACCCGATTGTAATTCATACCAAAAGTATCATCATTATTAACCGACTCATTTCCGTAGCCAAAATAGTTAATTGTAAAATTTGGACTTGTAAATTTGGCTTGTAAATCTAAATCCCATTTGCCAACTGACTTTGGAAAATTAGCATTATAAATTAGCTCATATCCATCGGTGGCAAAAAAGTAATTGGCTTTTAAAATGTGTTTTTGCGTATACGGATTTTGATTGAATTTATTAATTGTATAGTTAGTTACAAAACCTAATTTTATTCCATTATCAGGATTATAACCCATATTTGGTAATCCTGAAAAAGCATTATATTTTGGTTTTTTATAATCATAAAGATTGGTTTGATAATCATCCGTCAAAAGGACTTTGGTTTTAGAATCTAAAGTATAGGTGTTTAACTTTGATTTAAAATCATTAATTTTTACCTTTTTACCATTTTCGATACTATAAGAATCGTTGTCTTGTCCTCCAATTAGTCGAATGTTTATTGCAGAATTTGACGTACCTTTTACTTCAAAAACATCGTCATCATCTAATCCGTAAACCCAGATGTTTTTAGTTTTTTCAGCAGTAAAGTCTTTTGTGTATAGTAATTCGTCACTTTCATTTTTCACCTGATACACTTCAATTTCAAGCTTGTTGTCAGCTTTATGTTGAATTATGAATTTGTCTTTTTTATCTGTTCCAACAATTAAAACTGTTTTCTGTAGCACTTTGTAATAGTCAGAAGCATAATGTTGCAATTGTGTTTTTCGTACTTTCAGTTTTTGTTTTAGGCTTTCAATAGTACCATCTTGAACGCTTGTTGGCAAATTAGTAAAAGCAGCATCGATATCAGCATCCGAAAGGTTTTCCTGAATGTATTTTGCCTGTTTTAGCCATTCGTTTTCATCTGCAGTTTTAAGAAAAGCTAAATCTAAAGGATAAGGTTCACGGTTCAGCCATTTTATATTTTTAATTTTCTCTTTAAAAGTTTGCATGTGGCGTAATTTAGGATTATTCATCAAAAGAGTGATTAATGCTCCATCATATTTCGTAAAAGCTTGGTTTCGGTCTAGTGGAATAGGTTTGTAAATTATTTTTTCACCGTCATTATATTCTCCCCAACGCCATTGGTCCTCGTGTCTGTCCCAATCACCAATAAGCATGTCAAACAATCGTGCTTTAATATAAGCGTTTTCATCCACAGTATAGTTGTGATTTTTGTGTAAATTTCTCAATAAATCATTAGTGCTAATAATTGCATTTGGGTTACCAAAGCTTTTCACATCTATTTGGCTATTAGTAGGTTGTTCTTCCACCAGATACAATTCATCTCCAAAAAAGGAATTAAATTTTTTTAAAGCTTTATGTTTTGGAATATAATACAATACGGGATTAGTATGTGCAATATCAATTTTTTTAGCTAAATTACCTACAGCAAAAGGAGTATAAGGATGCGATGTGGTATAAAAATCAGATAAAAGATTATCAGTATATGTATTTTCAAATTCGTTTTGGATAAATTGATTTTTAAAAGCCACTGATTGTAAAAACCGCGCTGTACTTTTTTTTATGGCATGCATTACATATTCTTTGCCGTTTTTATCAAAAAGCTGTAACGATTTTGATTGATGACCTTCTCCTGCACGTTTTGGGTTTAAGCCTCCAAAAAGGGTGTCAATAGTTGCTGTTTTTACTTCTATAGGTAAGCTGTAATATTTTCGATAATGGTTTCCAAAAAAGAATTTATAAAATGCTGATTTTTTTGTTTTTTTTGCTGAATAGATTGATGCAATGGTAGTTTTGCTATATGATTCTGGAAAAATGGGGACGTTATAATCAGTTTTTTTATCTAATATGAATTGCTCTAAAATCAGTTTTGCTTTATTGTTTTCATTACCATAAAAAGAAATTTTTGCAGCACCATTTTCATAAATAGATAAAGAAGCGTACCCATATCCTCCATAGGAAAAATCATTGAAAAAAACGGCTTTAGCTGCTTCTGATTTTGAACCGGCACCACTGATAATTTGTTTAATGTTGTCTTTTTCTATGTATTGCAAATTGTGGTCATGGCCTGAAACTACAATAACATTATCCTGACTTTGCAGTAGTGTTTTTATGCGTTTTATAAAAAGTGTATAGCTTTTATTTTGAATATCTTGAGGACTTATTCCAGATGTTTTTCGGATTAGATTGATGAAAGAGCCTATAATAGGAAGCGGAATTTTTTGTTCCAATGGAAAAAGCTGTTTTTCTAAAGAAGACTGACCACCGTGTATTCCATTGCTCATCAACGGATGATGAAGTGCCAGAATTACTGTTTTTTCTTGATTTTTATTCAGTATATTTTCTAATTCAACAAAAAAATCTTCCCGTGTTTGGATATTACAGCCCTCATTTATAGTGGGATTTTTATTCCAATCTTCTAAAAACCATTGACTGTCTATAGTGATAAGTGTCAGGTTTTTATTTATTTCCAAATCTTCAATGGCACAGCTTTTTTGTGGTAAAAATGATTTTTTGTTATTTAGATAGTCGGTTACAAATTTAGCTTGGCGTTGTAATCCTATAAGACCGTTGTACCAATCATGATTTCCAGGAATAAAGATAGTTTGTCCTTTGAAGTTTTTAGATAATTGTAATTGATTTGTTAACGTATTTTCGGCAATAATCTGTTCACTGGTATTGTCAGTTTCGGCTATTTTTTTTGGATAAATATTGTCTCCAAGAAATAAAAGAGTCGAGTTTTCAGTTGCTTTTTTTAATTGATTTTCGAGTAAGATAATAGTTTGCTGTGCACTTTTTTCATTGGCATTCCCTGCGTCACCAATTAAATAAAATGTATGTGCAATTTTTGAACTATCGGTTGTGTTTTGTGATATTGGATTTTTGATATTTTTGCCAAACTGAGCATGATGAGTAGCGCAAGATTGAAACATCAAAAACAAAAAAATAAAACCAAAATTTATTTTAATCTTATTTTTAAAATTATTATCCAAAAACAATTTCATAATTTGCTAATATGTTATTTCTTATGAACCTTAAAGAGCGAGTCAAAGATTTTGCTGTGAAAGTAACCAAAGATAAACTTTCTAATTCATATACTTACCATTAATATTAATCATACCTATGAGATAGTTGTAGTAGTTTTTAACACTTGCTGAAGGTATGAATCTAATTAAGGTTAGGTTTTCTTGGTTTTGCCAAAATTAATTCTATAATGCCCAAAAGTACATTTTTCAACCGGCTTCTTACATATCGTTAAGATGAAAACTTCCTGTTTTTATGTTTATAAGAGGTTTTGTATGTGAGTTCATACTTTTTATTATAAATAATAAAACCAACTTTCAAAGGGAAGTTTTCTCCCGAAAAAAGCGATATCTTAAGAAGGTAATATTATGTTAATAGGGCTAATTTCCAGAAAATATGCATCACAGTGGATTTTATAATGCAATTTATGATATAGAATCACGCACATTAAAATTCATGATTGCGATATCAAATGGTATCACGGCATTTTGAAGTACTCAGTGTAATTAAACACAAAGTTTTGAAAGAGAATGGGGTAGCCTCTTTAATTTGATAATGTGTCAGCACAGTTGGGAATAAACCAGTTAATGAATAGTTTTCCTAAATAATTTATTTTTACAAAAAAGCACAAATAGTCAATATTAGGACTTTATACAACTGAGTTTGTTTTAAATCAGGTCATGATTTACCAGTAAAAAGAATGTTTACATTCAAGAGACTTTTTTTAATTTATTTTTTTGTCTCAACATGATTATAGATTGGATTAGTAGAAGTATTAGCATCTTTCAAGGTTTTAGAAAATTAGAAATAAGTTAAATTCTATTCTTAGAAATTTTTATTTAATGAAATTAGCTTTGATCAAAAAACTAATGATTTACATTTTAAAATCAAAAATAATTGTGTTAAACGGAAACTGATTTTAAACAGTATGAATTCTTTTTTTATAGAACCCCATTAAGGTTTCGTTTATTTCTTTTAGCTCCGGTGTGAGAAATGTCTTTCGACCTTTTTCATCGTTAGTTAATTCCAAATTGCAAACAGTACATTTATATTCCTTGAAATGATTTGTTACATTCCTAGTTGTGATAATTCTATGTCCAAATAGTGAACACAAGATTTTTTTACGTAGAAATTTTTCTTTGTTTTCGATTAGGTTCATAATTAGGTTGTTAGATTTGGGGAATTAAACTTAATAAATTAACGCTGAAATATCAAATAAAATCGATTAAATACATTTTATGTTTGTAAAAACACAATAAATCTTACAAATATACTTGAAATTATTTTTTATAATGTAAAAAAAAATCCTCAACTACTTTTTAGTAATTGAGGATTAAATAGCTATAAATGTAAACTGAGACAGAATATTGTAAACTAGCTTTTTTCTTCTTTGTTAAAATAAACTAAGTAATAATACATTTGTTTTTCTTCATCCCAACCTTTTTCTACAAATTTCTCAGCACTTTCAGGATTGATGAAATCCATTTTTATTTGGATATGTGTATCTAAATTGATTACATTTTTAATTGACTTTCTTGCATCCGAAACTGCAGCATTTGCAATAGGGAATGAGGTTACATCCTCAATACTATATTTTTCTCCTTTGTCTATTTTATAGTTTTTGAATTCTGGAATCAAATCAGGGTTGTCCAAAACTTCATTTAAGAAATTGGTTTCTTCAAACTGGTCATTTTTGGCAAAATAATTTACAGAACGATTCATGAACATTACTTCTTCTTTTTTGTCTTCGGCAGGGAAAACAACATCTTTGGCGAAGTTCTGACAGAATTTTAGATATTTTTTGGTAATGAAATTTTCATCTTCAAAAGCATCAACAGAAAGGAAATGTTCCAACCAATATCTTGCATCATAACGGTTGCTGTCTACAGTCAGGATTTTATATCCTTCTTCTTTTTTGTAATTAAATATCAAACAACCTTTGTCTAATTTATTTAAACTTACTCCTTGCTGTAAAATCATTTCCAAATGGGTTTCTTTTTCCTCAAATTGTAAAAAGTCAGCTTGGATTTCGCTTTTGAAAATTCCTATGGCATCAACTACATTGTTGTCAATACTTATGTTAGTCAAATAAGTAACATATACCTCACCATTCTTGATGTGTGGATGATTAGATTGCTCAAATAAGTGTTTGGTAATTTTTTTTGAAGTTTCATGAATGCTACTTGGATTTTCAAAAACTTCCGTTGCAAATTTAAACATGTCGTTGTAGTCTAAATCAATTTCATGAGCAAATTGAAAATAGTTTTCTTCTTTTTCTCTAAAAGGTTTAAAGAAAAATTCTTTCATCAAGGGTACAATCTCATCATTTAAATTAAAAGGCTGTTCAGATAAAAAAATGGCTTCGTTTCTACTTTTATTACCAACTCTATGAATTGATAAGTTCTCAATATGAGTATTATATAAGTTGATCATGTTTTGTAAGGTTTCCTCCCCAGCCCCCTCCGAAAGAGGGGGAGACGAGACGTGATTTTGTATTTGTTAAATTTTTTTATAATTGTCTGGAATCATACCTAACAAAGAAAGCTGAATGGAAAAAATGTCCTTTGGGTATCAATATGGACATTCATTTTATTTTTATGTGGTTTATCTCTCTATCCTTTGGAGAGGGTTGGGGAGAGGATTAATTCCAATTTTCCTCAAACCCATAGTCCTCAAAACTATCATCTCCTTCAAACATATCAAGGTCTTCTTCGTCAATATCATCTTCAAATTCACCGTAGATATCATCATGCATATCGGCCTCAAAACTTTTTTCCATTGCTTCATCTGGCATTTCACCGTGAGAAAAAATAGTTTCCGGATATAAATTCCCAAGAACTTGGTCTTCAATCGCAGCTAATTCTACAAGGAAAGTCCACATATTGATGAAATCATATACATAGATAATTTTGGTGTTTTCTTTATCTAAAATATCCGATAACTGATAATCGCTCATTACTTTTTGTTCACCAGGAATATCTCCGGTATCAAAAAGCGAAATTTCGTCTTCCTGATTCCATGTCTCATCGCAAGTGTAAAATGAAGCTACTTCCATTCCGTCAAAACCAAAGGAATTAAAGATAGCATTGTGTAAATCTTCTAAAGTATCGTCTTCAAGTATTGCAATGTCTCTAAAAACATCATCTTCCGCGTCTAGAATTACTCTAAATTTATAAACCATAATCTTTGTTTTTGTTGAAAGTTCAAAGGTAAAATTTAATTTTAGATTTTAGATTTCAGATTTTAGTTTTGTTAATAAGATTTTTGCGTATAAATAAGCAAAAAAAGTAAGTCATTGATTGTCATTTATTATTAAATAAAATCCGTTGAATGCAATTATTCAAAACGTCAATAGTAGTTTTTTGTGGAATAAGAAAGCAACAAAAAACGTGTCGAGAACCGTTTTAATACTGATTTTCTAGTCCGAGATACGATTTTCTATCGAAAATTACTCAAACTGACGAAAATTAGTGTCAAAAACTAATAATCATGATTTGTTATAATTTCTTTATAAATTATGCTTTTTGATAATTTAAAAATGGGTTTATTTTTCATAAAATTCAATCGGAAGATTGTCTGGATCAGCAATGAACGTAAAACGGTTATGTGTTGTAGGATCTGTTCGAATAGCTTCAAATTCAATATTTTTTGAAGATAAAAAAGCAGTGGTTTGGTCTAAGTCATTTACTTCAAATGCTAAATGACGCAGTCCGGCAGCTTCTGGCCCTGAGATACGTTTGGGTGCATTTATAAATGAGAAAAGTTCAATGACGAAAACACCATCTAAAGCCAAATCAAGTTTGTAAGATTGTCTTTCCTCACGGTAAATTTCCTGAATAATTGTTAATCCTAAAACATCGGTATAGAACGTTTTTGATTTTTGATAATCGGAACAAATAATAGCAATGTGATGTATTCTGTTGATAGAAATCATAGTTATTTGAATTTATTTTAAATAAGTTATTTCAGGAAGATTCGCATTTGGATCTTGCGTTAAGGCATCTGAATGAAGTTTATGGATTAAGGCTTTTGTTTTGTGTATATCATCAATTCTAAAGAGAAATTGTACTTCATTTTCATCATCGGCATTTTGCCAAAGTTGTTCTAAATACATTCCTTGGGAAACATGAAATGATTTGTCTTTTTCTAAAACAGCTTTGATGATTTCCAGAGGTATATTTTTAAGTTTAGCTAGAGCATAAGGCATATTTTTAATTTATTCGTTAAGTTTCCGAATCACTTTTGCTGGATTTCCAACAGCCAATGAGTTGTCAGGAATGTCTTTTGTAACAACAGAACCAGCACCAATAACACAACCATTTCCTATAGTGATGCCAGGGCAAATTACTGAATTTCCGCCAATCCAACAATCATTTCCAATAGTTATAGGTAATGCATTTTCAAGAGTCTTTCTCAACTCAGCGTCAAGTGGATGCGATGCTGTATATAGCTGAACGCCTGGAGCAAATAGCACATTAGAACCTATGGTTACTTTGGCGCAATCTAAAACAACACAATTCACATTGAAATAAACATTTTCCCCACAACTGATATTGTATCCATAATCACAAAAAAATGGAGGTTCAATATAAAGATTTGGTCCTGCATTAGGAATTAGCTCTTTTAGTATTTCTCGTGCTTTTTTGGTTACTCTATATTCGGTAACATTTAATCTGTGAAGAAGATTTTTTGATTTTCGTCTGTCTTTTACTAAAACGGTATCACCAGCCAAATAATATTCTCCAGCTATCATTTTCTCTTTTTCTGTTTTCATATTATATTTTGTTTTTGGCGATTTTATCATGAATTTTTAACGTTTCCTGCAATGCCGCGCTTCCATACCAAAGTGTTAGTTCAGCTTCCAGAAGATTCGATTGAACTGCTGGATCAGTTGCCACAAATGCTTTTGCTTCTTCAATACTATTTGCATTAAAGATATAGATTCCTCTGTAATTTCTTTCGTTTTTCATGAAAGGACCTGCAACAACTAGCTTTCTTTCTTTAGCTAATCGATTGATATTGGCCATGTGTCCTTCAAATAATTTTGTAGTTTCCTCTTTTGTCGCTTTAGTATTACTTCCTGTTTTTAGCAGACAAAAAACATAGTGCTTCATCCCATATTCATCAGCATTTAATGTTTTTGCCAGCTTTTCATCATAAGTAGAGGCTGTTACCTGAGAAAATATTGACGCATTATAAAATAAGAGTGAAAGTAAAAATATTGATTTTTTCATTTCTTCAAAAATTGATTGAACACAAATTTAAGGTTTTATAATAAAATAAATTGCACGGATAAAAAATGATATTTCAATCACTGATTTATCAGATAAAAAACAATTCATCCTAGAATTTCTACAGTTCAGTAAGAATAAATTTTAAAAAGCGTACTACCAATGTAAATTTGGTAAACAATTAATCAACAACTAAAAATTAAATATCATGACAAAAGTTATCACTGCAATCGCATTATTTGTATGTAGTTTATTATCAGCTCAGGTACAATTTGAGCAAGGAATTGGAAAAGCATTCGGACTTTTTGCTACTTTTAAACTGGAAACTTCTTTTTTTCAAAATTAGGATTGGATAGAGCGACAGCAACATTACAAAACTGTAAATAATATTTACTAAAAAAGCGTAAACTAAAAATGGAAAATGAAAAGATACATACCTACTCAGAATTTAAAAAGGGGACAATTGTTTCTCTTAAAATTGCTCTGATTTTCACATTTGTATTTTCTTTAGTACAAGGTCGTTTTGACTTAGAAACGGTACTGACCACTTTTTGGGTAAGCTCATTGTATTCTTTTGGAATTGGTTTTGGGAATGGTATGATTAATTTTTTTTTAGATAAAAAATGGGATTGGCTGGAACAAACTAGTTTAAGGGTTTATTTTGGGATGATTGCCACAGTGCTGTATACGGTTCCCGTTGTTTTAATAATTGACTATATCACTTTTGTGGTTTTTCAAAAAATGAATCCTAGTGAGTTTTTTAATGACAGAATGATCTGGGTTCATTTATTTTACATCATACTTTCTTTAGGTGTTTCGGCCTTTATGCATGCACGAAGTTTCATGGCAAATTGGAAACAAGCATCGAGAAAAGAAGTAACAGAACAAAAAATAATTGCAGGAACGGCTTCGGCAAAGTTCGAAAGTCTAAAGAATCAAATCGATCCCCATTTTCTTTTTAATAGTTTGAATGTTTTAAGTTCTTTAATAGAAGAAAATCCAGAGAATGCCCAACGGTTTACGACTTCATTGTCAAAAATTTATCGGTATGTATTGGAACAAAAAGACAAAGAGTTGGTTTCGGTAGAGGAAGAATTGGCTTTCGCCAAAACATATATGAACCTGCTCAAAATGCGTTTCGAGAATAGTTTGTTTTACGAATTACCAATAGCAAATAGTAATCCGGAAGCCAAAGTTGTTCCACTTTCTTTACAGCTTTTACTGGAGAATACTGTAAAGCATAATGTTGTTAGTGAGCAAAGGCCTTTGCATATTCGCATTACAATTGAAGGCGATTACCTTACTGTTCAAAATGATTATCAAAAGAAGGAAGTTTTACAGGATCATCAAGGTGTAGGATTACAAAATATCATCAATCGTTATGGAATTATTACTAATAGAAAAGTATTGATTGAGCAAAATGAAAAGACTTTTACGGTCAAAATACCCATTTTAACCAAACAAATTTCAGTTATGGAAACAAATACTAATTACAGCGAAAATAGCGCGTATTACAGAGCTAAAAAACGTGTCGAAGAACTCAAAGGCTTTTATGGAAACCTGATTTCATACTGTTGTGTCATTCCGCTTTTGATATTTATTAACCTTACATATTCACCACAATTTCAATGGTTTTGGTTTTCGGCTGCAGGTTGGGGTTTTGGATTAATTATGCATGCTTTAAAGGTTTTTGGTTACAGTTCTAATTGGGAAGAAAGAAAAATTAAGGAGATTTTGCAAAGAGAAGACCGTGAAAAATCTTGGAAATAGTTTTGAGCTTGGATTTTAAACTAGAAACCTGAATTCGATTATTATTTTGTTTCATAGGAACTATATATTGGTAGTAAAAAATTGGAACCCAATGATGTTTGTTCCGTAGGAACTTTATATTAATCTACAGGTATAATCCCTACGGGATATTTTTGATTTATTTATTAATTTTCTACCAAATATTGAATCCCTACGGGATGATTTAAATTGATAATCAATTAGTTAATTACCGAGTTCAGGTTGGAAATAAATTATTAGAAAAATAGTATGGAAAATAGATATGAAAATGAAGAGCGTTACTACAGGGCAAAAAAGCAAGTAGAAGAAATAAAAGGTTTTTACAGCAACTTGATTTCCTATATTGTAGTAAATATAGGATTAGTGATTCTGAATTTAAAAACATCACCCAATCATTTATGGTTTTATTGGCCGTTGTTATGGTGGGGAATTGGTGTTGTTTTTCACGGTCTGAAGGTTTTTAAATACATGCCTTTTATAACAAAAGACTGGGAAGAGAAAAAGATTAAGGAGTTTATGGAAAAAGAGAACAAGGAAACTTGGGAATAATTTATATTTATAGAGATGGGAAGATTTAGAGACAGAAGGTTAAATGATTACAATACGGGAATCTATAACCCTGACGAGCGTTACAATTTAGCTTACAAAAGAGTAAAAAAAATCAAAGGTTTTTATATTCATTTGCTCGTTTATATAGGTGTAAATACTTTCATTATTATTAGGAATAATAACGAAAGTATATCTAGTAATCATCTTTTTTGGAGCTGGGAAACTTTTTCAACAGCGTTGTTTTGGGGAATTGGATTGACTGCTCATGGATTATCTGTTTTTGGAAGAAATATGTTTTTTGGTGTAAACTGGGAAGAGAGAAAAATCCAAGAATTAATGGAAAAAGAAAAAAGCGAGAAATGGGAGTGAAAATGAGTATTCAGTCAAAGGTTTCAGTTAAACAAATAAATAAACGATTCAATAATAAATGACTACAATAATAATCGAAGACGAAAAACCAGCAGCCAGATTACTGCAACGAAAACTCGAAAAGCTAAATATTCAAGCTGGAGTGATGTTGCATTCAGTAGAAGAATCTATTGATTGGTTTTCTAAAAATGAACATCCTGATTTAATTTTTTTAGATATTCAATTGTCGGATGGATTGTCTTTTGAAATCTTTGAAAAAGTAGCCATCAAAAGCGCCATAATTTTCACGACTGCTTATGATGAATATGCGTTGCGCGCCTTCAAATTAAATAGTATTGATTATCTTTTGAAACCCATTGATGAGGACGATTTGGAAGTGGCAGTTTCTAAATTTAAAATGCGCTTACCAAAACAAGAAACGATACAATTGGATTTTGAGCAAATCAAAAGAATGCTGATTAATCCATTTGAAAAAAACCACAAAAAACGTTTTACGATTAAAATTGGACAACATTTGAAAGTGATTTCGACCGATGAAATAGAATGTTTTTTTAGTGAAAATAAAGGAACCTATATTCATACTTTCGACAATAGAAATTATTTAATTGAAAGCACTTTGGAGGTTTTGGAGCAAGAATTAGATCCTGTAGATTTCTTTCGAATTAATCGAAAATTCATTATACCGCTTAAAGCAATTAAAGAAATTGTGCTTTATAGCAACTCTCGTTTGAAGGTGATTTTACCTTCTTATACAGCTGATGAGGTAATTGTAAGTAGAGAGAAAGTCTCTGATTTTAAGAATTGGATAGGATGATTTTTAATGTTAAATAAATATGTTACTTGATTGTGTTTAATTAATTAGTTTTAAGTATTTTAAATAGTTTGTATAGATTATATCTATGATGGTTTTATGTCTTGAAAAATGTTTTTCGGATTCCAATTAATACAAAAATAAATAAAGTGTAAAAAATGAAAAATGGAATAATGTATTCGATTAAATTTAGAGGTAACATAACAGCAATAATCAATAATTGAAATCCTAATCCATAAATTGAAAGCATCGTCATAAACCAGTTTGGAAATGTTTTTACCTTGTATGCCTCTTTGTCAAGTGTGTGAATTATTTTGTCAAAAGTGCCGTAGACAATAGTGTAAATTCGAAACAAAATATCAACTGATTTTTGACTTTCACCTGGCAAAGCTCTGGGTGATTTATATTCGAAAATTTTACTGGTTGAATCTCCTCCCACAGATTTATTTCTTAAAATCACATAATAATAATTATATAAAGTTCCTTGCAATTGGACGCCTATAAATGCCAAAAAGGTAAGCCAAATTGTAGTTTTTGAAACATAGCAAATAGCCATAAAAAACAAGAAGTTTAAGATGATGTCAAAAACACTATCGAGGTATCTTCCGGTGTAAGAAGGCGTGTTTTTTATCCTCGCCAGTTCCCCGTCAGCAGCATCAATTCCTGATTTCAGAACGATGAAAAATCCGGCTAAAAAGTAATAATTTTGTAAAATACAGTAAATCGCAATGCCTCCAGAAAGCCCAAAAAGCAGCGTAACATGAATTGGAGTAAACGGGGTATTCTTTAATCGATTGGCTAAAAATTTCCCGAAAGGTCTTCCGTAATCGGATAAATCTAAAAATTTATCTGGAGCAGCAAGTTTAGACATTTAAGTTTATGAACAAAGAAATGCGACAATATAGTCAGGTATAAATTTCGGAAAATTATTTTGATAATCGATGTAACGTAAAAGTCATTGCTGTCAATAAGAAAAATGCACTAACTTGATGTAGAAGCCCTAACCACAAAGGAACACCATACAATAACGTTAAAATACCTAATCCAAACTGAATAAAAACTAACAATAAAAGCAATTTAATGCCTTTGGTTTGTGGTTTGTCTAAAGTAAAATTAATGCTTTTGAAGTACAATAAAACAATCATACCTACTACAAAATAAGCTAATGTTCGGTGTATAAATTGAACTCCGCTTTTTCCTTCTGTAAAACTCAAAAACAGGTTTTTTTGTTCCAGAAAAACACTGTCATGGATAAACTGTCCATCACTCATTAAAGGCCAATGATTGTGAATTAAACCTGCATTTAAACCTGCAACAAAGCCACCATATATTATTTGCAATAATAAAAAAGCTAGAGCTACACGGGCAATGGTTCGCAAGGATTTTTCAATTTCTTTCTTTTCAGGATATAGTAAATCCAAGGCAACCCAAAGTGTATAAGCAAATGTGATAAACGCAAAAGTTAAATGCAATGAAAGTCTAAAATGACTTACGTCCGGATTATTTACCAGACCACTTTTTACCATAAACCAACCTAGAAATCCTTGAAAAGCTCCCATTCCAAGAAGAACACCGCATTTTTTTATAGTTTCCTTAGAAAGCCTTTTTTTGATAAAAAAATATACAAATGGCGCAAGGAATACTAAACCTATAATTCTCCCTATAAAACGGTGAAACCATTCCCAGAAATAGATAAACTTATAATCCGAAAGTGTAAAATCGTTATGGATATTGATTTTTTGATATTCGGGAAATTGCTTGTATTTTTCAAAAGCTTCCTGCCATTTTGCTTCCGAAAGTGGCGGTAAGGTATCGGTTACTAAATGCCAGTCGGTCATGGAAAGTCCTGAATTAGTCAAACGTGTAATTCCACCTACAACAACCATTATAAATATTAAAAAGCATCCTGAAAGCAACCAAATTATAACTGATTTATTTTCTTTTTTCATTTTTGAAACTAATTTTTGCAAAGATATTTTAAAAACAATTAATCCTTAATTCAACAAGCGTTAATCTTTAACCCTATTTTTTCAGCTCTTTTTAGCATAAAGCCATAAGCAGCTTGATATTCATTTGGGATTTCTCCTTCTAATATGGCTTCTTTGATAGCTTCTTTGAGCATTCCAATTTCTTTGGATGGCTTTAAATTGAAGATTTCCATAATCTCTTCTCCTGATATGGGAGGTTGGAAATTACGAACATGATCGCGTTCTTCTACTTCCACAATTTTCTTTCGAACAATTTCAAAATTATTATGATATTTCTTGAATTTATTAGGGTTTTTGGTGGTAATATCCGCTTCACAAAGCGTCATAAGATTTTCTACATCTTCACCGGCGTCAAAAACTAAACGACGCACAGCTGAATCAGTGACTGTATCTTGCGATAAAACAATAGGGCGAGAACTCATCATCACCATTTTTTGCACAAATTTCATCTTTTGGTTCAAAGGCATATGAAGGCGTTCAAAGATTTTTTTTGCCATTTTTCCGCCTAAAAATTCGTGACCATGAAACGTCCATCCTTGTTTTTTATTGAAACGTTTGGTTGGTGCCTTGCCAATGTCATGCAATAATGCAGCCCAACGCAACCATACATCATCTGTATGTGGGCAAATGTTATCAACAACTTCTAAGGTGTGATAAAAATTATTTTTGTGTGTGTGACCTTCAATTTCTTCGACTTGATTTAGTGCAGTCAATTCTGGCAGAATAATGTCTAAAAGACCTGTTTTAAATAATAGCAAAAATCCAACAGAAGGTTTGTCAGTCGAAAGAATTTTATTCAATTCGTCAACAATACGTTCACCAGATATGATTTTAATTCGCTCTGCATTTTTTGTAATAGAGTTTAAAGAATGCTCTTCAATTTCAAAACCCAATTGGTTTGCAAAACGAATTCCTCTCAACATTCTCAAAGGATCATCAGAAAAAGTGATGTCAGGATCTAAAGGTGTTTTGATTATTTTGTTTTTTAAATCTTCCAGTCCATTAAATGGGTCGGATAATTCGCCAAAATTTGAAGTGTTTAATGATAAAGCCAATGCATTAATAGTAAAATCACGACGGTTTTGATCATCTTCAAGCGTTCCGTTTTCTACAACAGGATTGCGACTATCTAGATTATAGGATTCCTTTCGGGCACCAACAAATTCAATTTCAGTATCTTCAAAACGCAACATTGCAGTTCCATAGGTTTTGAAAACCTGAACTTTTGGTTTTTTTGGAAGTAATTGTGAAACTTTCAAAGCCAATTCTATCCCGCTGCCAACGGCAACAATATCAATGTCTTTTTTAAAATCTCTATTCAAAAGCAAATCTCTCACAAAACCACCAATTACATAACTATCCATGTTAAGTTCTTGTGAAGCTTGAGATATGACTTCGAAAATTTTATTGTTGAGGGATGATTTGTAATTCATTAGATTGACACTATTTTTTGCCGCTGATTCGCTGATTTTTTTCGAATTATAAGTTTTAATTTATTTTACCGCAAATTCGCAAATTAATTTTTTGAGTTTATGATACGCTTGTATTCTAATGAGACTAAGTTGAAATTAGCAAGTATCGCCAATTTGTTTTTAGAGACTTTTAAATAATTTAAACATTGATTATAATGACTGTTGTTGAAACAATCAACGGTTTTTATTTCAAGAATAATTTTATCGTAAACTACAAAGTCTGCGTGAAATTTATGCTTTAAAATAGTGTTTTTATAATTAACAGAAAATTCTTTTTCTCTTTGATATGGAATGTTTTGTTGTTGAAATTCATACTCAATAGCATCTTTATATACAATTTCAGAAAACCCTTTTCCAAGATGTTTATGTACTTCAAATAGAATACCTACTATTGTGTAATTCTCATCTTTATAAATATATTCTTCCATATTAGCTAAAAAAATAATTTGCGAATTTGCGGTGAAACTTTATTTACGGATCACTTTTACCTGAGAATCATTCGTCAATTTTATTATTGTCGAAGGGTTGCAGGCAATTTTTTCGCGATGCAAATTTACAACATAGTCTACGCCTTTTATAATTTCGGGGTTAATTTCTTTGAAATTTTTTGGAGTAGGTTGTCCTGAAATATTTGCTGATGTTGAGACTAATGGTTTTTTCATCTTTTCCATTAATTTAAAGCAAAAAGGTTCTTTTACAATACGGATTCCTAAAGTGTTATCTGGAGCAATTAAATTAGGAGCCACATTTCTTGGTTTGTCTAAGACTAAAGTCGTTGGTTTTTCGGATAAATCAATGATTTGCCAAGCCACTTCAGGAATGTCTTTGAAAACGTTGTAGATCATTTTTTCGCCATTCATCAAAACAATCATACTTTGAGTTTCGGCTCTTTGCTTGAGTTTGTATATTTTGGCGACAGCCTCAGGATTTGTGGCATCACAACCAATTCCCCAAACGGTGTCAGTAGGATAGAGTATTATTCCACCTTCTTTTATTATTTCGTAGGCTTTGTGGACTTCTTCGTTAAGATTTTCCATTTTTTATGTTTAGAATATAATTTTCATAATTGGTATGCAAAGAAACGAATAATAATTTTGGAAATAATATATTGTTCGTTTGTCTAGGTTTTCTAATGTGAAATTAGGATTGAGTTTGATTAGTTAATGTTTTTTATAGTATAATTTTCTTATATTTGCGTCGAATAAAAAAGCTTATTTTTCTTACTTAATAATTGTTAAAAAACATAACCATTTAAAGTAAAATAATTTTGAAAAAAGAGTGGATGTAATTGATAAGATTGACTTAATGAGGAGTATGGAAATTAAAAAATAGTATGATTTCGTTTTGTGTTATTTAAGGAATTGATAAAGAGGTTTTATTTAGTAATTGAAGTTTAAAACAAAGAAAGAATGAGGTTAATTCAGGTTACTGTTTCAAAAGTTTGGAGAGGACATGAGCAAAAGATCATATATTTATATGAGGCATTTAAAGAATATGGATATGTTGAAGAGCAATGGATTATTTGTCCAAGTGATTCAGTAATTTTTGAAATAGCAACTAAAAAAGGAATGAATGTTATTCCACTTAATAATAAATCAGAATATGATTTTAGCTACGCAAAGAAATTTTCAAAAATAGCAAAAGAACTAAATGCGGATTTAGTTTTTATTCACAATAGTCAATCACATACTTTGACTGTTTTATCGTCATTGTTTTTTGGATTAAAATTACCTTTAGTATTGTGCCGCACTTTAATAAAACGCGTTGATACAAATATTTTAAGAAAATGGAAATACAATTATAGTGGAATAAAAAAAATTATATGTGTTTCTTATCCAGTAGTAAATGTTTTAAAATATGCAGTTAAAGATCATAGTAAGTTATGTGTGGTGGGGAGTGTAACTGATATTGATAAATTTACAAAAACTCAAAAAACAGGGATTTTGCATAAACAATACAATATTCCAAGTGATTATAAAGTTATTGGGAATATTGCAGCTTTTACAGATTTTAAGGATCATAGAACTTGGATAAATACAGTTGCTGAGTTAGTAAAAAGAGGGGTTAAAGCTAAATACATTTTGATAGGTGAAGGTTCATTAGAAAACCAAATAAGAAATCAGATTTCTGATTTAGGTTTAGAAGATGAAATTATTCTTACGGGATTTAGAAAAGATATTCCTGAAGTTTTACCTGAGTTTGATTTGTTTCTTTTTACTTCAAATAATGAACCTACAGGTGGAGTACTCTTAGAATCGTATGCGTGTAGAGTTCCAATTGTTGCAGCAAATGCTGGTGGAATACCAGAAGTTGTTATAGATAAACAAACAGGCTTGTTAGCAGAAGTAGGGAATCCAATTTCTTTTGCCGATAAAGTGGAGCAAATGCTAAATGACAAAACCTTACAAGAAAATTGTATATTAAATGGGCGGAAGTATTTAATTGAAAACTTTACAAAAGAAGTTATTGCTACAAAAATGATTAATGAACTGAATAAAGTTTTACATAAAGACAATAATATTGAAATTTAAATTAAAAGATTTTCTGTCAAGAAAATTCAATCAAATTAAAGTTGTTTGTTTGGATAGGTATTCTAATGATGATGTGAAAATTACAAAAGCAAAATACTTTTGTAAAAATAAAACAGCATTGAATTTAGAAAAGCCTCAAGAGTTTATGGAGAAAATTCAATGGTTAAAGTTGTATTATTATAAAGAAGCGTATGGACAATATGTTGATAAATTTGATGTTCGTTCTTACGTTGAAAAGAAAATAGGTAGTGAGTACTTAAATCAAATGATAGGAGTGTATGATTCTGTTGATGAAATTGATTTTAAAAGTTTACCTACTCAATATGTAATTAAAGGAACTCATGGTTCTGGCTATAATATTATTGTAAAAGATAGTTCTTTGGTAAAGGAGGTTGAGGTAAAAAGAAAATTAGAACTGTTTTTAAAGAGTAATTATTATTTTAAAAACAGAGAGATTGTATATAAAAATGTTAAGCCAAGAATTCTTATTGAAAAATTTATTTTAAATTGTGAAGAAACGTGTTTAATTGATTATAAGTTTTATTGTTTTCATGGGCAACCAAAATATGTTTTGGTAAAAAAGAATGAAAATGGAAAAGAGAAAAAATGTTTTTATGATTTGAATTGGAAAGAAATTTACTCTAATGAAAATCACAATAATTCATTTGAATCTGAAGTAGAAAAGCCAGCTAATTTTGAAAAAATGATAGAATTGGCTACAATATTATCTAAAAATTTTATTTTTATTCGAGTAGATTTTTATTTGGATATAGATAAAATCGTGTTTGGAGAACTTACTTTTTTTCCAACAGGAGGTAATACGAGACATAAAATTAATCATTTAAATCAAGAAATGGGAAGTTTAATAAAACTGCCATTCTGATTTATCTTGAAAAATAAATTTTCAAGTATCCTTTTAGTCTGTTAATTTTTGGGATTCTAAAACCCAGTTCTTTTTTTATTACGGCAATGCAAGGAACACATTTTCCGCAGGGTTTATTGCTTTTAGGTTTGTGGCAAAACCACGTCAAGAACATTATGTTTTTCCAATTGTTTTTATTTATTGTAACCAACATTTCTAGTTTTGAAATAGAAAAGATGGGAAAAGAAAAATATTTAAAGATACTATCTATTTTAAGGTATAATTCTTTGTTTTTTGAGTTGGGATAATCCGTTACAATGTAGTTTTCTGTTAGAAAATGAGTGAATGAATGAATATCTAAGTCTTTGTCAATGCTTATTTCTACATCATTTAAATTGTTATTATGACAAAATTGGGCTAGCCAAAGATATTGACTCCCCATTCTTTTTAGGGAATTGATATAGAGTGAACTTTCGGTTATTTCTTTGTTAACATTGATGGTCTCTTTTTCAACAAACCAAGTTGGTAATATTAATTGGTAGGCTTCGTAGTGTTCTTCTTCGATTTTTTTCTTGATTTTTTCAATTGCTTCTAATTCATTCTTTAAAGATCTTCGGTCTTTGTCAATAACATATATGGGTTGAACTGTTTTTTTTTCGATTAGAATAATTTGTAAAAGTCTAAAGGTAGAATCCCATCCGCTAGTCCAGAGTAAATTGTGAGTAGGCATTTGTTTTAGGAGTAAAAGTATTGAAATTGGTTGTGAGTGTCTTAGGCGAAAATACTGTTTAATTTTGTTTTAGATAGGTTTTTTTCTCTTTGTTTTAAAATAAAAAGGTTTGTATTAAACGTGTTTTTTTGTTTATAATTGTCATTTTAGAAAGAAAAGTATGATTCTTTTTTTAAATAATAAAAAGGCTTACTTTTGCTTGAATTAATTAAATGTTTTAAACAGAAGTTGATTTTTGTTAGAAGCAGTTCTGTAATAAAAGAAATGATTAGTGATTTTATTAAAAAAACATTTCTTTAATTTTTATAAAATTTAAAAATGAGGATACTTGTAACGGGAGTGGCTGGTTTTATTGGGTCACATTTGTGTGAAAAATTGAATGAATTAGGTCATGATGTTTTTGGGATTGATAATTTCAATAATTATTACAATCCAGAATTAAAGGTGTTGAACGCAAATGAGTTGACTCGAAAAGGTATTGAAATTTTTAAAAAAGATTTAAATGATGATCTAAAAGAAGTTTTTGAAATCCCATACGATTACATTTATCATTTAGCAGCTCAACCAGGAATTTCAACAACTACTTCCTTAGATGAATATATTAAAAACAATATTTACGCTACTCAAAATTTATTGGAGGCCGTATTGAAGTATAATTCTGCTTTAAAATCATTCGTAAATATAGGAACTTCATCAGTTTATGGTATTGAAGCTACAGTTGACGAAACTGTACCTCCAGCTCCAGTTTCTTTTTATGGGGTAACTAAGTTAGCTGCTGAACAACTGGTCTTAGGATTACAACGTTTAGGAAAATTAAAGGCATGTTCCATTCGTTTGTATTCGGTTTATGGTCCTAAGGAACGTCCTGAGAAGTTATACACTAAATTAATTGATAATTTATATAATGATAAAGCATTTCCTTTATTTCAAGGAAGTGAATTTCATGAAAGAAGTTTTACTTATGTAGGAGATATTGTAGCCGGTTTAGCATTAATTATAGGTAAAGAAAATGATGTCGATGGAGAGATTATCAATTTAGGAACGAATCAAGTAAATACAACTCAGGAAGGAATTGATGCAGTTGAAAAAATAATGGATAAAAGACTTATTATTGAAGTAAAACCGGCTAGATATGGAGATCAACAACGTACAGCAGCTGTAATCGATAAGGCTGAAAGAATGATAGGATATACACCTAAAGTTTCCTTTTTTGAAGGACTTGAAGAGCAGGTTAAATGGTTTAAAGAGAATTTTGTAAACTTGACTAAGTTTTTTATATTTTGGACACTATCCTAAAAGGTGTGTAAGTTAAAAAAATATAGGGTTTTACTTTTAGAGAATTGGTCCTAGATCTGGATTATCTTGATTACGAAAATATTTTAAAAAAACTGCTCCAAAAATCCAGCACCAACTATTAAATAGTCATAATTATTTCTTGAAATTCTATTTTTTAAAATTTCTATAAAACTGATAATAATTTTCTTCCATAACACTCAAATCATGATTTTTATGAACCAGATTGAATGCATTTGTTTTGATGGTTTCTTTTAAATAAGTGTTCGTTAAGATTTTTAAGACATATTCAGAAAGCATTTCTGAATCTTTCAATTCACTCAAAAAACCAGTTTCCTTATTTAATACCACTTCGGGAATTCCTCCTGCTTTTGTTGCAACCACAGGAACTTTGCAGGCA
>JBJOQF010000135.1:0-7760 GCA_046050185.1 Bacteroidota bacterium | reverse complement strand
CTTTTAAAAGTTCCATTTTTATAAAAAATTACAATCTTATCGATTTCACTCGAAGTAGATTCTTTAATTACATTTTGAGTATCCATTTTTTTATTTTCCAAAGCATTTATCGGATTTGTATTTTTAATTTCCGAAAATAAATTTTCAGGAATACTTTCGTTGTTCAATGGAGCAGGGATATTTTGTTTTACAACTTCTTCAAATACATTTTCTTTTTTATTGATTTGTTCTGTGTTTTTAGGAAATGTTCCTTTTCCATTCAATATCCAATACAGATCAACATCAGGGAAAACATCTAAAATTTTAAGGATAAAATCCAGACTTGGTTTGTTCCTTCCTGAAAGTAGGTGAGATAAACTCGAACGCTGAACACCAATTTTATCTGCGAAAGAGGAAGCATTCAGACCGTAATAATCCAGTATAATTTCTAGTCTTTTTATAAAATTTTCGGTGTTTACCATTGTAAATTACGATTAAAAACAATTGATTTACAAATGTAACTAAATTAAATGAAAGCACCAAAATTACAAGTGTAAATAGTATTTATTTTAATAAATATATTAAAGTTAAAGTATCAATAAATTTAAATAAGTAATTGATAAATATACAATTGTGTAATAATTATATTCTACATAACATTTGTTAATTATGAGACATCGGTTTAGAGCAACATAAAGTAAAAAAGTGTTTACAGTATTGAAATAATTTAAATTTTATTTGTTTACAAATGTAAATATAAAGATGTTTACTTTTGTAAATCAAATAAAACAGTATGAATTTAGAACAATTATTTAATCAAAATAAAGAAGAATCTATCTATGGTCGTTATATTACTTTAGATTCAATTGAGCCTTTATTACAGAAATTAAACACTAGCAGTCAACTAAAAATTATTGGTAAATCAGTACTTGGAAAGGCTATTTATTCGTATCAAATTGGAGAAGGTAAAACTAAAGTTTTTCTTTGGTCTCAAATGCATGGAAATGAGAGTACAACTACAAAAGCACTTTTTGATTTTTTAAATGTGCTTAATAGTGGTTCGGATTTAGCAAAGCGATTGTTGGCAAATTTTACTTTTTGTAGCATTCCAATGTTGAATCCTGACGGAGCAACTTTATATACGCGTGAAAATGCTAATAAAATAGATCTTAACCGTGATTCTCAAGATCTTTCTCAGCCTGAAAGCAGAGTGTTGAGGGAAACTTTCGAATCTTTTAAACCTGATTATTGTTTTAATCTTCATGATCAGCGCACTATATTCGGGGTTAGTGATACAGGTAAACCGGCAACATTATCTTTTTTAGCACCTTCTTATAATGAAGATAGAGAGATAAATGAATCTAGATTAAAGGCAATTAATTTAATTGCAGGAATAAACGAGGTGTTACAGACTTATCTACCAAATCAAATAGGTCGTTTTGATGATTCTTTTAATTTAAACTGTATAGGGGATACTTTTCAGTATTTAGGTGTTCCGACTTTGTTGTTTGAAGCAGGGCATTTTGCAGATGATTATGACAGGGAAGAAACGAGAAAGTTTGTTTTTATGGCGCTAATCACCAGTTTTACGATACTTTGCGAAAACGTTATAGTTGATAATGGAATTACCAAATATTTGAATATTCCTCAAAATAAAGTCGTTTTTTATGATTTAATGTATAAAAACATCAAAATAAATTATGATGGTATTGAAAAAATCACCAATTTTGCAGCACAATACAAAGAAGAGTTATTTGAAAATAAGATTTGTTTTAACGCTTACATTTCACAAATTGGCGAATTAGAAAATCATTTTGGTCATTATGTGTACGATGCTAAAGGAGTAGTATATAAAGATGATTATGATAATTTTCCGAAATTAAATCAAAAAGCAGATTTTTGTTTAGATAACACTATAGAATTTGTTAATGGGATGATAAAAATATAATATTTACATCGTTTTATTGATTTTTATGTATATTTTTACGCTTTGTAATAGCAATTATTAATGTTAATTAAAGAAATATGAGTAAGTTTCGTTTAGATGAAGTAGATCACCAGATATTAGACATGTTGATAGACAACACAAGAGTTCCATTTACCGATATAGCAAAAAAATTGTTGATCTCTGCAGGAACAGTACATGTTAGAGTGAAAAAAATGGAAGATGCTGGAATCATAATGGGCTCGTCATTAGTTCTTGATTATGACAAATTAGGGTATTCTTTTATTGCATATGTAGGTGTTTTTCTTAATAATACATCTCAAACAAAATTTGTTTTAGAACGTATTAATGAGATTCCTTATGTAACAGTTGCGTCTGTAACAACAGGTAAATTTAATATTTTTTGTAAAATCAGAGCTAAAGATACTAAACATGCTAAGGATGTTATCTTTATGATTGATGATATTGAAGGTGTGTATAGAACTGAAACTATGATTTCGCTTGAAGAAAGTATAAATGATAAGAAGCGCTTAATGCATACTATTTTTAAAAATATGTAATTAATCTTGAACGCTATATTATAAAATATAACCTCAAGTTTATTCTTGGGGTTTTTTTATGAAAAATTAACTAACTAAATCAACTATAACTGAATTATGTACACGCTGCCTAAAATAGAACGTTTCAATCAAGATGTTCTTTCAAAATATCATATTTATAATAGTGTTTTTATTACATTACCTTTTGATTCTATAGATAATACGGGTGTTTTACTTCCTTTATTTACAGATGTTTGTGATACTGGTTTTAAGAAACAGGAGACACCTAAAGAAATAGTCGATTATTTTGCTAAAAGATATTTACATAGCGCTTCAGAAACAGAAAAAATTGATATAATGTTTCGCTTTATTCAATATATTGAACGCCAAATTGTATTGTTTGATGCCATTGAAGACGCTGCTTTCCCTGTGGTAAACAACATGGAGGGAAGAGGGTCGTTAAGAGATATTAAAGAAAAATCAGAAGCAAAAGATAAGGAAGAGGAATTGATTAATTTCTTAGAAGATTTCAATGTAAGAACGGTTTTAACAGCACATCCTACACAGTTTTATCCCGGTGCGGTACTTGGTATTATTAATGATTTAACCGATGCAATCCGTAAAAATGACTTGCTTGATATTAAGCAATTATTGGCTCAATTGGGTAAAACACCTTTTATTCAAAATGAAAAACCCAATCCTTTTGATGAAGCAGTAAGTTTGATTTGGTATCTTGAAAATGTGTTTTATAAAACTTCGGGAGATATGGTTCATTATCTTCAGAAGAATATTTTTAATGGGAATTCAATTAAAAATCCATTAATTAAACTTGGTTTTTGGCCAGGTGGAGATCGTGATGGAAATCCATTTGTGACTACTGAGATTACTTTGAAAGTTGCGGAACGTTTGAGAACCTCTATATTGAAGTGTTATTACGTTGAAATGAGGAATTTAAAACGTAAGTTAACATTCTCAGGTGTAGATACTTTAGTTTCGGAACTTGAATTTAAACTGTATCGTTCTGTTTTTTATTCACAAGGAGAAATTTTTGTCACTTTGGAGGAATTTAAGTCGCAATTAAAAAAAATAAAACAGATAGTTATAGATCAGCATCAATCATTATATCTTGATGAGTTGGATGCACTTTTAATTAAAGTGAATTTATTTGGTTTTCATTTTGCTTCTTTAGACATTCGTCAAAACAGTAAAATTCACGACGCTGTATTTAATGACGTTGTGGAATTTTATTTGAATTCAAATCCGGATGTTTTTCCTGAAAATTATTTTGAATTATCAGAAGAAGAGAAATTTGTAGTTCTTTCTAATGTTAATGGAGATCTAAATCCGAATGTATTCAATGATGAAATGACTAGGTCGACAATTGAATCAATTCAGGCTATAAAAACAATACAGGAAAATAATGGAGAATTTGGTGCAAATCGTTATATTATAAGCAACAATGAAAGTGCGCTTAATGTGATGGAAACCTTTGCATTATTCCGTTTAAGTAATTGGGAAAATCCATCTGTTGATATTATTCCGCTTTTTGAATCTGTAGATGATTTGCAAAATGCGCATGAAATTATGGAAAAGCTATATACTAATCCTGCTTATGCAAAACATTTGGCAAACAGAAATAATAAGCAAACTATAATGCTTGGTTTTTCTGACGGTACGAAAGATGGTGGTTATTTAATGGCAAACTGGAGTATTTACAAGGCTAAAGAAGAACTTACTGAAATCTCTAGAAAATACGGAATAAAAGCTATTTTCTTTGATGGTCGTGGTGGTCCACCGGCTCGTGGTGGTGGAAAAACTCATAAATTCTATGCTTCATTAGGTCCAAATATTGAAAATAACGAGATTCAGATTACGGTACAAGGACAAACGATAAGTTCTAATTTTGGGACTTTAGATTCTTGTCGTTACAATTTAGAAAATTTACTAAGTGCCGGTGTAACCAATCAAGTTTTTAGTAAAGGTCAAAACGAATTGTCAACTAACGAAAAAGACATTTTGAATCAATTGGCTGAGTTGGGATATGAAAAATATTTAAGTTTCAAGAAGCATCCTAAATTCATTCCATACTTGGAGCAAATGAGTACTTTGAAATATTATGCTAAAACTAATATTGGAAGCCGACCTTCTAAAAGAAGTAAATCTGAAAGTTTAGATTTTGCAGATTTGAGAGCAATCCCATTCGTGGGTTCTTGGAGTCAATTGAAACAAAACGTACCTGGGTTTTTTGGAGTAGGATCTGCTTTGAAACATTTTGAAGATACAGATCAATGGAATAAAGTCCAAGATTTATATGACAACTCTTTATTCTTTAAGACTTTGTTAGAAAATAGTATGATGTCATTGGCAAAATCATTTTTCCCATTAACAGCTTACATGAAAAAAGATCCGGAATTTGGTGTTTTTTGGCAAATAATCTATGATGAGTTTTTAGAAACAAAACGTTTGCTTTTGAAAATTGCTGGTCATAAAGAATTAATGGAAAATTACCCTGATGGTAAAGCATCAATTCAAATAAGAGAGCGTATAGTGTTGCCGTTATTAACAATACAACAATATGCTTTGTTAAGAATTAATGAAATCAACAAAGAGAAAAATCCTGATATAGACTTGATTAAAGTGTATGAAAAAATTGTAACACGTTCTCTTTTTGGAAATACAAACGCAAGTAGAAATTCAGCTTAATTGTAAAAAATGAAAACAGATCAATTACCTGTAAATGAATATTCTGAATTCAATGCAACTTATATAAAAGCTGCAGGAAATGTTGAAATGATTGAAGAATTGGAAATTTGTCTTCACGATTTTATTCGTTTTGTACAAAATATTCCAATGGATAAATTTGATTACAGGTACGCCGAAGGGAAGTGGACAATCAAAGATATTATTCAGCACATCATTGATGCGGAACGCATTTTTGGGTATCGAGCGTTGCGAATTTCCAGAAATGACAAAACACCATTGCCGGGTTTTGAAGAAAATGATTTCGTGGATAACACAAATGCCAATGATAGAAATATTCAGGATTTATTAGCAGAATTATCAGCGGTTAGACATACAACGTTGTTTCTTTTTAAAAGTTTTTCAGAAGAACAGTTAAAAAGAATTGGAACTGCTTCTAATACGTCTATTTCAGTTCGTGCTATTAGTTTTATCATTATTGGACATCAAAAACACCATCAAAAGGTTTTTCAAGATAGATATTTATAGTTTTTTAGAGACAAGTTGACCATATTTTTAACTTGTTTTCAAAAGACATTGTATTAGCAGGACTAGTTGAAGGCATCACAGAATACGTGATGCCTTTTATTTGCCCAAATTTTTTCAAAAAATATTTATGACTTTCTTTTCCGTTAAAGATGATTTTAGTGATTGCAGGGAATTCTTTGAACAAGGTTTTAAAATCATTTTCTTTATGATTTTTGATGTGGATGTCTAAACTTCCTTTTCTTTCACAATTTTCCAATACATCCCAGAGTCCAATTTTGTTATCTTGAAGTAATTGTATTTTTTCTTCAAAAATTTTTGACACAGGTAAATTACTAAGCTGAGTATACATTATTTTCCAAAAATGATTTCTTTTGTGTGCATAATATTCCTGTTTTTCCAGAGAAGCTATGCCGGGCATAGTTCCTAAAATCAAAATTTCAGTTTGAGAATTTACAAATGGAGGAAATGAATTGATCATATTAATGTCTAAAATACAGTGTTTTCTTTTTCTAATATAGCCAATGCCAATCGTATTTTTCCGTAATCTATTTTCTCTTCAAAATAATCAAAATACGGTTTCAAGGCATTTGGAAATTCCAGTTTTATTTGGGCTTCAGCAATTTGCGATACTTCTTCTTTAGATATAAATGGAGTTAAATCAATTGCAACTCCATCTGTATATAGTTTAGCTAAGTGAGAAATTATAGTGCTTAGTCCTAATTTCCTTTTTTGAGCAATTTCCTCAACAGAGAATCCATTTTTATAGAGTTCTAATGTTTCTTTATAAGTTGTGGCTTCTTTCTTTTTTTTGACAACTTTAGATTTTTGAAAATCAATGATAGTTTTTATAAAGGCATCTCCATATTTTTCGAGTTTAGCTTTTCCAACACCATCAATTGCTAGTAATTCCTGATCGCTCGTAGGTCTTTCTGTTTCCATTTGGCGCAAAGCCGCATCACTAAAAATCACATAGGCTGGAACCGATTCTTCTTTTGAAATTTCGTATCGTAGTTTTCGTAACGTATCAAATAATGAATTTACAGTAGATTTGCTTTTTACTTCTTTAACCTCTTGTTTGTCGATATTGATTTTCTGTACTGTAGTCAATTGTACTTTCTCTCCTTCAAATAAGACTTTTTGTGCAAATGCTGTCAGTTTAATTTTGTTTTGCTGATGAAAAGCAATTTCGCAATAGCCCAGATTGATAAGTTGGATTAAATATTGATTCCAATCAAACCAAGAAAGGTCCGTACCAACACCGTATGTTTTTAGATTTTGATATTCTTTTTCATAAATATAAGCATTTTTTGAACCACGTAAAAAGTCAATAATTACAGGTAGTGGTTCAATTTCCTGCAACCGAATAATTGCAGATAGTGCTTTTTGGGCAATTACAGTTCCATCAAAAAAGAAAGGTGGATTTTTGCAAATGTCACAATTCCCACAATTCTCCGTAACGAGTTCTCCAAAATAGGAAAGTAATATTTTCCTGCGACAACTTAAAGCATCAGCATATTGCTTCATTCTTTCAAGTTTAGCTAGTTGTACTTCGGCATTCAAGCCTTGAGAAGCAAATTTTTGTAATTGGATTACGTCACCGTAACTTTCGAATAATACCGTTTCTGAAGGTAATCCATCCCGTCCTGCACGACCAATTTCTTGATAATAGCCTTCTATATTCTTAGGTAAATTATAATGAATTACCCAGCGAACATTTGATTTATCAATTCCCATTCCAAAAGCTATTGTAGCGCATACTACTTGGCAATCATCATTAATGAACTCATCCTGGGTTTTGGAACGAATTTTATTGTCTAAACCAGCGTGATATGCTTTCGCATTAATACCTATTTTCTGTAATTTTTCGGCAAGTTCTTCAGTTGTTTTTCTGCTTAAGCAATATACTATTCCTGATTCGTTTGGTTTTTCTTGAATAAAATCAATAATCTGTTTTACTCGGTCTAATGCTGGACGTACTTCTAAACTTAAATTTTTTCTATCAAAAGAAGCGACAAATATTTTAGGATTTATTAGATTTAATTGTTCGCTAATATCTTTACGTGTAGCTT
>JBJOQF010000134.1:0-9761 GCA_046050185.1 Bacteroidota bacterium | reverse complement strand
AAGGATTTATTAAATAATCCCTTCCAAAATAAAAAAATAGCAAGATGGCAAAGAAAGGTAATAGAATCCAAGTAATTTTAGAATGTACTGAACACAAAACAACAGGTGTTGCAGGAACTTCAAGATACATAACAACAAAGAACAAAAAAAATACTCCTGACAGATTAGAGATTAAAAAATTTAATCCAATCTTGAAACGTGTAACTGTTCACAAAGAAATTAAATAATAATTAGAGATTTTAATAAAAATTTCAAATGATTACATTTGGACATTTTATTTAAATTTAAATAACATTTGAATCATGGCAAAGAAAACCGTAGCATCGTTACAAACATCTTCAAAGAGATTATCAAAAGCCATTAAAATGGTGAAATCTCCTAAAACAGGGGCGTATACATTCGTAGAATCAATTATGGCTCCAGAAGCAGTTGATGAATTCTTAAAAAAGAAATAATTCGCAAACATATTATATAGAAAAGCTACTTTCATTCGGAAGTAGCTTTTTTATTTTCTATATTTACCGATTAGAAAAAAGTATGGGGTTTTAGTACTCATGCATCATTTTTATACTACAACTACAATGAGTTTTTTTAAAAGAATATTTTCTTCAGAGAAAAAAGAAACATTAGACAAAAGTCTTGAAAAATCAAAAATAAATTTCTTTTCGAAGTTGACTAAAGCCGTTGCTGGAAAGTCAAAAGTTGATGATGAAGTTTTAGATAATTTAGAAGAAATTTTAGTTGCTTCAGATGTTGGAGTAAATACCACATTGAAAATAATCGCACGAATTGAAAACCGCGTTGCATCAGATAAATATCTGGGAATAGAAGAACTCAATCAAATACTACGTGAAGAAATTGCTGCTTTATTATCGGAGACGAATACCGGTGAAGCAACTGAATTTGTAATTCCGACACAAACTAAGCCCTATGTTTTAATGGTGGTTGGAGTGAATGGAGTAGGGAAAACAACTACTATCGGTAAGTTAGCTTATCAGTTTAAAAAAGCAGGTTATAAAGTTGTTCTTGGTGCAGCCGATACTTTTCGTGCAGCAGCTATTGATCAATTGCAAATATGGGCCGATAGAGTAGGCGTTCCTATTGTACGTCAAGATATGGGAAGTGATCCAGCTTCAGTAGCTTTTGATACTTTACAATCAGCAGTGGCTCAAAATGCCGATATTGTGATTATTGATACTGCGGGACGTTTGCATAATAAAATTAATTTAATGAATGAATTGACCAAAGTAAAAAGAGTTATGCAAAAAGTTGTTGGTGATGCGCCACACGATGTATTATTAGTTTTAGATGGTTCTACCGGTCAAAATGCTTTTGAACAGGCAAAGCAATTTACTGCTGCTACTGAGGTCACTTGTTTAGCGGTTACTAAATTGGACGGTACTGCCAAAGGTGGAGTTGTGATAGGAATCTCGGATCAATTTCAAATTCCTGTAAAATACATTGGCGTTGGCGAAGGAATTGAAGATCTTCAGGTTTTCAATAAATATGAGTTTGTAGATAGTTTTTTTAAATAATAATTAGGTAATGAATTTTTCTTCCATAAAAAATAGCAATCCCATTTATTTTTATTTTGTAAGTATTATTTCTTTTGTATTGGCAAATATTATCCGAGATAAAAGTATTGGTTTCTATTATTTTTTGTTGGTAATGGGTTTGGTTTTTTTTGTTTTAGGTTTTATGAAACGATTAAAAACAAAATAGATTTACTGATACAAAGCATTAATTTTCTCCCATAGCGTTTCATCAAAATCCGATAAGGCCAAATTAACATTGTCAGCTGCATCTCCCATTCTGATTACGACCATTTTCTTGCTTGGAATAACATAGATTTTTTGGTCATTTTTTCCTAAAGCCATAAACATATCATTTGGCGCAGATGGTATAATACTTCCGGGAATCGTAAGTTGTGATTGGGGTAAATGGTAATTGGCTTTACCATTCAGCCACCATAAATAGCCATATCCTAAATTAATATTTTGTGAAGTAGTTGTTGCTTCGTTAAAATAGTTTTCATTTAAAATTACGGTGTTGTCCCATTTTCCTTTGTTATACATTAATAATCCAAATCGCGCCATGCTCCTAGTTGTACTTCCATAAACAGAATTATTTCCTGACTGGAACCAAGCGCCGTCCATTCCTATTTTGTCTCTTAATTTTGCGTTGAAATAAGTGTTCCAGGTTTGACCGCTTGCCTGAGCCACTACATCTTGTAATTTTACATATACATTATGATAAGCCCAACGTGTTCCTGCATCGGCTTTGTATTGCAGACTTGCCGGGGAGACATCATCACCATTAGCAATGTCCTCGATGCCGGAAGTCATGGTGAGTAAGTTTTTGCAGGTAATTAGATTTTCTTTGGCTAATGTTTCGCTTGTCCAACCAGTTCCAATGTATTGTGAAACTTTATTATTGATGTCTAAAAATCCTTCTTGTTGCGCAATCCCGGTTAGAGTTGCTGTCAATGTTTTTCCCGCGCTTGCCCAATACCAATTGGTCGTTGCTGCATGTCCATTGAAATAATTTTCCATTACAATTCGGCCATTGACCAGAATGATGAAACCTTTGGAGTGTTTCAGTTCTAAATAGTCCAAAAGTGGCTGAACAGCGGCTTGTTTCCAACCTAAACTTGCAATTGATTTTGTTTCCCAAGTTGTTCCTGTTAAAGGAGGAAAATAGATTGTTTCCGTTGGTGTGGGAGTAGGATTTGGGGTAGTAGATTCGGAACTGCAACTTATACACAAAATTACGAAAAGCAGGCTGTAAATTGTTTTTGACATCTTTTGGCTATTTGTAGAGTAAGACCAAAAATATAGAAAATAGTTTAATGTGTTTTGAGTTTTTTGTTTTTGTTTGAATTTATTAAGTTTAACTTTGTCCTTTGAAATAAGCTTTTTTTTAATCCGAATGGCATAGCCCTGATGAAAGTGGCATCCTTTTTCTTGAGCTTCTGACGAAGGAAGAAGCTCAAGATTGCTTCATTCTTCACAATGATAAATGAATA
Organism: Bacteroidota bacterium; assembly: GCA_046050185.1. Taxonomy (GTDB): domain Bacteria; phylum Bacteroidota; class Bacteroidia; order Flavobacteriales; family Flavobacteriaceae; genus Flavobacterium. Next base: position 6,736 of record JBJOQF010000134.1, on the reverse strand, counting down.
AAATAGTAAATTATATGAAAAATACATTCAGCATTCTTTTTATAGCACTTTTTTTTGTGGCTTGTCAGCAAAAGATAAAGCCTGCCGATATTGAGAAATTAAATGGATATTGGGAAATTGAGAAAGTTACTTTTGATTCTGAAAAAGATAAGGATTATGGCATGAATGAAAGTTATGATTATTTCAAAATTGGCAAAAATAATAAAGGGATTCGGAAGAAAGTGATGCCGCAATTAGACGGGACTTTTTTAGTGAATGATACTTATGAAAACGTGACGGTACGATTCCATGCCGATAAAACTTATATTGATTATTCGACTGCTTTTATGAAATGGAGTGAGGAATTAATCACTTTGACAGATGATGAATTAGTGTTGGTAAATACAGAGAAAAAGGAATATCATTACAAGAAAACTGGACCAATAAATTTACTGGGCGATGGCAAAAAGGTTAAATAATCAAAGTACAGTAGGGGATGTTTTGAAACAAATTATCCAAGTAAATAAATTGCAACCAGGTATGGACCAGATTGACGTTAAAGACGCGTGGAAAAACCTTATGGGCAACGGTGTGAACAGTTATACTAATAATGTGGTTTTGAAAGGAAGTACTTTGTATGTAGAGTTGACTTCATCAGTATTAAGGGAAGAATTAAGTCACGGAAAGTCAAAAATAATTGCCATGATTAACGAGGAATTGCGTCGTGATGTGGTAAAGGATGTTGTTTTGAGATAAGATTTTAGATTGTTGATTAACGATTTCAGTTTTCAGTTTTTTGTCATAAAAAAAATCCCGTTTCAATTTGAAAACGGGATTTTTATTTATACGATTTTTAAATCTTAATTCAAAAATCTGAAATCTTCAATCATAAATTAAAATTGCTCTCTTCCAGCAAAATGGAAAGCACCTTCGATAGCTGCATTTTCATCGCTATCAGAACCGTGAACTGCATTTTCCCCAATAGAAGTAGCGTATGCTTTACGGATTGTACCTTCAGCAGCTTCAGCAGGATTTGTGGCACCAATTAAAGTTCTGAAATCTTCAACTGCGTTATCTTTTTCTAAAATAGCAGCAACAATAGGTCCTCTTGACATGAATTCAACTAATTCACCATAAAATGGTCTTGCAGCGTGAACTTCATAAAATGCTTGAGCATCAGCAACAGTTAATTGTGTTAATTTCAAAGAAACGATTTTGAAACCTGCATTTGTAATCATAGCAAGTATGTTTCCGATGTGTCCATTAGCAACAGCATCAGGCTTAATCATTGTAAAAGTTCTATTTATAGCCATTTTTTTTAAATTGTTTAAATTTTGTTCAAAAATAGTATTTTTTTATGGAATGTTTTTGCAAATAAGGTGTTGAAATAATAGTGATTTTAATTAAAGTACAATTATATCAAAATCAGATTGTAATGGTTTTAATTTATTTACCAATGAAGGAATTAAATTTATTCCGTTTTCCAAATAGAATTCTGAAAAATTAGTTTGACGTTCCTGTAAACTTTGGTTTGGAAATAATTCATTTTGCAAGTCAGCAATTCGTTGTAAAATATCGTTTAATTTCTTTTTTTGAGCCTTTAGTAATCGTTTTTCCAGATTTTCCAATCCTTTTGTTTGTTTTACTTCTTGAGCTTTAACTGCTCCAATGAAAGATTTATCTGTTTTGTTTGCTATTTCATAAAGCATTTCAAATTGTTTTTGTAATTGCTCTTTCAAATTGGTTAAATCAATTGGGAATTCCGATAATTGTTTGGTTTTATTAGTTATTAAATGAGCTTGTTTTGAAAATAAATCGGTCCAGGTTAAGTCAAGTTTGCTAACTTTTTTTGCTTGTTTTTCAGTTGCCAATAGCACTGAATTACGGAGTGATAGTATTGGAAAAGTTACTTTTACTGCATTAAAAAAGGATTTTAGTTCCAGCCAATAGGCAATTTCTCCGCCTCCGCCGATATAGCATAAATTGGGTAAAATTACTTCTTGATACAATGGGCGCATAATCACATTAGGACTAAATTTTTCAGGATGGTTTTCCAAAAGTGCCAGAATTTCAGTCTCCGAAAATTCAATTTTACTATGGTTTACTTTGTATTTTCCGTTTTCAAAAATAATGCGTTCCCGTAGATTATCCTCGATATAAAACAAATTGATTTCACGAGGATTTACTTGAATCGTATACTCTTTTAGTTTTTTGGCAGTTTCAAGTACTAATGAATAAGAAGATTGTTGCAGTAATTCTTCTTTTATAAAAGGAATAAAGTTGCGTTTTAAATCTTGGTCATCAGCATCCAGAATAACTAAGCCGTACGTCCCAAACAAAGCATTGGCTAAATGTCTTGTGGCATCGGCTAGATTATCATGTTTGATGTAAGAATCCTCAAATAATTCTTTTATGGTTTTTGCATTCAAACTTGAACCAATTTCCAATACAAATATTTCAAGAAATTCATCCAAACCTTCAGTGGATAATCTTCCAACAGGACCAGAACTTTCTCTGTTCCAATGGAATTTTTTACCTTTAAAACTAAAATAATTGATTTCTTCAAAATCATGGTCTTCGGTTGCCATCCAATAAATGGGAACGAAGTGATACGTTGGATATTTTGCTTTTAATTCGGTTGTCAAATTAATAGTTGAAATGATTTTATATAAGAAATATAATGGACCACTGAATAAATTTAATTGATGTCCTGTAGTAACGGTAAATGTATTTGAATTACTTAAAGTGTCAATATTTTGTTTGGTCAAAGCCGAAGTTTCAATATTCAAATATTGTTTTTGCAAAACGGAAACCAATGTTTTTCGGGAAGTATTATCAAAATTTGCTTGCTTTTCCAGAATTTGTCCTTCGAAGTTTTCAAGTGTTGGAAATCTGTTATATAAGGATTGTAAGTTTGTCTTTTGGTCTAAATAATCATTCATCAAAGGAGAGAAATACCCGGAATTCTGATAGCTGATACAGTCGATTGGCATAATAAATTTTTATATGTCGCTAATTTACCAATAATAATTGGAACTATAATATTTGTTACTTTCGAAAAATTGTATCATTTTTATCGAAATATTTTAACATTCACATGAAAGATAATTCAAATTCGAATAAAGAAAATTCATTAAAACACGTCCTTTTTGGGAGTTTAATTGGCACAAGTATAGAGTTTTTTGATTTTTACATTTATGCAAATGCAGCTGTTTTGGTTTTTCCGAAACTGTTTTTCCCTTCAACAGACAGTACTAATTCAGTTTTACTTTCCCTAGCTACGTTTTCGATAGCGTTTCTTTCTCGACCTCTTGGTTCGGCAGTTTTTGGTCATTATGGAGATAAAATTGGTCGCAAAACTACCTTAGTAATTGCTTTATTGACGATGGGTATTTCAACGGTAACTATTGGTTTCTTGCCAAGTTATGCCAGCATTGGAATTGCAGCGCCTTTATTATTAATGTTGTGCCGCTTTGGTCAAGGAGTTGGTTTAGGAGGAGAATGGGGTGGAGCCGTATTGTTGGCCATCGAAAATGCTCCGCCTCACAAGCGGGCTTGGTATGGTATGTTTCCCCAATTAGGAGCTCCAATAGGCTTATTACTTTCGGGAGGGACTTTCTTAATTTTGACAGATACAATGAGTGCCGATGCTTTTCTCGATTATGGCTGGAGAATTCCTTTTATAGCGAGTTCATTATTAGTTGTAGTAGGCTTTTATATCCGATTAAAAATTAGCGAAACTCCTGCTTTCGAAAATTCTAAAAAAGAACAAGAAGAAGTGAAAATTCCCTTTTTCACTTTATTTAAATTTTATAAAAACCAGTTAGTTTTTGGCACATTTGCCGCTATTACGACTTTCTTGGTCTTTTATCTCATGACAGTATTTACACTCAGTTGGGCCACTTCTGATTTAGGTTATTCCAAAAGAGATTTTTTATTAATGCAGTTGTTTTCAGTATTGTTTTTTGCACTTTTCATTCCTGTTTCGGCCCTAATTGCAGATCGTATTGGGCGTAGAAAAATGCTAATTTATGCCACAACAGCTATTGCTGTTTTTGGATTTACATTTTCTTTTTTCTTAAACTCAGGCAGTCCCATTCTAGTTACATTGTTTTTATGTGTTGGAATGGCTTTGATGGGATTTACTTATGGTCCTTTGGGTACTTTCTTATCGGAATTGTTTCCTACTACTGTTCGTTATTCGGGTACTTCTCTGGCATTTAATTTGGCAGGAATCATCGGAGCAGCTTTTGCACCCATGATTGCAATTTGGTTAGCGACGCAGTATAGTTTGACTTATGTTGGTTTTTATTTGAGTACCGCAGCCTGTATTTCTTTATTTTCGTTGTTGATGATAAGTACAAAGGAGCATAAGTTTTGATGTTGAACTATTTCTGATTACGCTTAACATGATTTGTGTTTTCTTTCATAACGATTTTTTTAAGTATCGCTATTTCAGGATGGGACAATACCAAAAAAAGAAAATACATGATATATGGGGTATTTCTTTTTCAAATTCTAAAATACCCTATTTTTGCATAAAACTTATTTCTTTTGAAAACCAAACTATTCCTAATTACGCCTCCTTTTACCCAACTGAATACACCGTATCCGGCAACGGCTTATATTAAAGGGTTTTTGAATACTAAAAATATTGAGTCCGTTCAGGCCGATTTGGGAATCGAAGTAATTTTGAAATTGTTTTCGAAAGGAGGACTTTTAAATTTGTTTCAAGAGGCAAGTTTGAAGTTTCAGGTTGGAGAAGTTTCGGATAATTCTAAACGTATTTTCGCTTTACAAGACGAATATTTAAAAACTATCGATTTTGTAATTGCTTTTTTACAAGGTAAAAATCCAACATTGGCACTTCAAATTTGTCAGGAAGATTTCTTACCGGAAGCCTCTCGATTTGCACAATTGGAAGAATTGGATTGGGCTTTCGGAACAATGGGAACACAGGACAAAGCAAAACATTTGGCGACTTTGTATCTCGAAGATATTTCGGATTTCATTGTAGAATGTGTCGATGCTAATTTTGGTTTTAGCCGCTATGCAGAACGTTTGGGACGAAGCGCCAATTCTTTTGACGAGTTGTATAAAGCTTTACAACAAGAACCAACGTACATTGACAACATACTTCTTTCGATTTTAAAAGAGAGAATAGAAACCATTCAGCCTACATTATTCCTTATTTCAGTTCCGTTTCCAGGGAATTTATATTCAGCTTTTCGTTCGGCACAATGGGTGAAAAAGCAGTGTCCGAACATTAAGATTTCAATGGGCGGCGGTTTTCCCAATACTGAATTGCGTTCGCTTTCTGATGCTCGTGTATTTGAATTTTTCGATTTTATTACATTGGATGATGGAGAAACACCAATTGAAGAATTATCCTCCCACAACCCCTCCGAAGGAGGGGAGCCAAGAAGGTATAAACGAACTTTTTTGTTGGAAGACGGAAAAGTGGTTTATAAAAATAATTCCCTAAAACACGATTACAAACAATCCCAAGTAGGTACTCCTGATTACTCGGATTTGTTGTTAGATAAATACATTTCGGTTATCGAAATTGTAAATCCAATGCATCGTATGTGGAGTGATGGCCGCTGGAATAAACTCACCATGGCGCATGGTTGTTACTGGGGGAAATGCACTTTTTGCGATATTTCATTAGATTATATAAAGGTGTATGAGCCTGTTGCGGCCAATTTATTATGTGACCGAATGGAGGAAATGATTGCTCAAACAGGTGAGAACGGATTTCATTTTGTAGATGAGGCAGCTCCGCCGGCTTTGATGCGTGCTTTGGCTCTCGAAATCCTTCGCAGAAAATTAGCAGTTACTTGGTGGACGAACATTCGATTCGAAAAAAGTTTTACCAAAGATTTATGTTTGCTTCTAAAAGCATCTGGTTGTATCGCTGTTTCCGGAGGTCTCGAAGTAGCTTCCGATAGATTGTTGAAACTGATTGACAAAGGAGTAACGGTGGAACAAGTCGCCAAAGTCACCCGAAACTTCACCGAAGCAGGTGTTATGGTTCATGCGTATTTGATGTACGGTTATCCTACGCAAACTATTCAGGAAACCGTAGACAGTCTCGAAAAGGTCCGACAATTATTTGAAGTTGGCGTGTTGCAATCCGGATTTTGGCATCAGTTTGCCATGACAGCGCATAGCCCCGTGGGTTTGTATCCAGAAAAATTTGGAGTGGTAAAAGAAACCGAAATCTTGGGAGCTTTTGCCAATAATGACATTAATTATACGGATTCAACAGGAATAGACCACGATAAATTCAGTTTTGGACTCAAGAAATCTTTGTTCAATTTCATGCACGGAATCTGTTTTGATTATGAATTGCAAGATTGGTTTGAGTTTAAAATACCAAAGACTAAAATTTCACCCGATTTTATTTTTGATGCTTTACAAGAAGCAGAAGATTTCAATATAAAGCCAACAGCTAAAATTGTATGGTTAGGAGGAAAACCATTCGTAGAACATTTTACTAAATCTAAAAAAGGCAATTCTTGGGAAATGATAACTTTGACTTTCCATGATAAAAAAGAAAGTTTCGCTATTCAAACCAATAAAAATGAAGGAGAATGGTTGGTTGAAATGCTACAAAAAATAGCGGTTTCGAATGCTAAAATTCATACGTTTCAAGAAGTGAAAACAGATTTTGAAAAACAATTGGAAGACTTTGAATTGTTTTGGTACTCAAAACCAGTTAAAAACCTAAGAGATTTTGGATTGTTAGTGTTGT
>JBJOQF010000133.1:0-6400 GCA_046050185.1 Bacteroidota bacterium | reverse complement strand
ATTTGTAATAAAATTAATTCTCAAAATTTCAAGTTCAAGCTTCGGTATAGTTCCTAATAGAGCTGAATTATTAATCATTGAGGAGGATTTTTATAATAATATTTAAACCAAATCAAAAATATTATATACATTTACTTACATTAAAAGTAAAAACAAAATTAAAATACTATATCATGGCAAAAAGTCAAGACGCTAAGAAAACCGTAAAAAAAGAACCTTTAAAAACAGCAAAGGAAAAGAAAGAAGAAAAAAGAGAAAAGAAAAATAGTCCAAAAAGAGACTAAAATTTAGTGGTCAGTAATTAGTTATTTAGTGGTCAGTAGTTATAGCTAAAAACTTCTTTTTAAACTAAATACTGACCACTTTTTTCAATAACTGAATATTATTTTACAGGAATATTAGCAAGAATTTCCAAAACAAATTTCCAAAATTTCTGAGAAGAGGAAACACTCGCTCTTTCATCCGGAGAATGTGCTCCGTGAATCGTAGGTCCAAAAGAAATCATATCCATTTCAGGATAATTAGTTCCCAGAATTCCACATTCTAATCCTGCGTGACAAGCAACAACTTTTGGTTTTTCGTTATTTTGTTTCTCGTAAATGGCAACAAGCACATCTAGAATCTCTGAATTTACATTTGGAGTCCAACCTGGATAAGAACCTGAAAGTTCCACCTCACAACCTACTAATTCAAAAGCCGAACGCAAAGAATAAGCCAAATCATATTTAGACGTTTCTACAGAAGAACGAGTCAAACATCCTATTGAAATTTCGCCATCTTTGATGATTACTCGAGCAATATTATTAGAAGTTTCTACCAGATTTTCCATATCGACACTCATACGATACACACCGTTGTGTGCTGCGTAAATTGCTCTGATAATTCCTTCCTGAACACCTAAATCCATTACTTTTTTCGGTAAATCGCATTTCACGATTTCGATAACTAAGTTGGGTTCAGTAGTTTTATACTCATTTTTGATGTCGTTGATGATTTCTTGCATATCAAAAATATAGGCTTCATCAAACATTTCTGAAATAATTACTTTAGCAACACTTTCCCTTGGAATAGCGTTACGCAAACTTCCTCCGTTGATGTCCACCACCTGTAAACCAAAGTTTTCAAAAGCATCAAATAACAAACGGTTCATTATTTTATTGGCATTACCCAAACCTTTATGAATATCCATTCCTGAATGTCCTCCATTCAACCCTTTTACGGTAATAATATGTCCAACAGAACCCTCAGGAACTTCCTCTTCGTGGTAACTTCTTGTAGCCGTTACATCGATTCCTCCAGCGCAACCAATATCAATTTCATCGTCTTCTTCAGTATCTAAATTCAAAAGAATTTGACCTTGTAGAATTCCCCCTTTCAAGTTCAAAGCTCCAGTCATTCCAGTTTCTTCATCAATGGTAAACAAAGCTTCAATGGCAGGATGTGGAATGTCCTTGCTTTCCAGAATTGCCATAATTGCGGCAACACCAAGACCGTTATCAGCACCAAGAGTTGTTCCTCTTGCACGAACCCAGTCTCCATCCACGTACATGTCTATCCCTTGTGTATCAAAATCAAAAACTGTATCTGTATTTTTTTGATGTACCATATCCAAATGACCTTGAAGCACAATCGCTTTACGATTTTCCATTCCTGTAGTTGCCGGTTTACGGATAATCACATTCCTGATATCATCTTCAAAGGTTTCCAATCCCAGACTGTTTCCAAAATTCTTCATAAACTCAATCACACGTTCTTCTTTTTTAGAAGGACGAGGTACCGCGTTTAAATCGGCAAACTTATTCCAAAGTGCTTTAGGTTCCAGATTTCTTATTTCTTGGCTCATTTATTTTTGTTTGAAGTTTAACATTTACAGGCCGCAAAGTTACAAAGTTTAAATTCTTTTCGATACTAATTGATATTGTAATTATCTTTACCTATTCAAAATTCATTCTGTGAGACCAAAATATTTTCTTTCCTTCTTCCTTTTTTTCCAAATACTATTTTTGCAGGTTATTCCTTTTTTTCCAGAATATATCGAGCAATTTTACAGCAACGGCTTGTATCCAAAGATTGCTAAATTTTCGAGAATAGTTTTTGGTACAATTCCTTTTTCTGTGGGTGATTTTATTTATTTCATAGTAATTTCCTTTATTTTAATGTGGTTTTGGAATAAACGAAAATCTTGGAAATTAGACTGGAAAAACAACATGCTGTCTATTTTAAGCTTTCTTTCGGTTTTTTATTTTTTGTTCCATATTCTTTGGGCTTTCAATTATCACCGCCAACCACTTTTTGAGAAAATGGCAATTAAAAAAGAATATTCTGATGCTGATTTATTGACTTTCACCAAAAAATTAATCTCCAAAACTAACAGCATTCAAAATCAGATTACAAAAAATGAGCGATTAAAAGTCGTATTTCCTTACTCGCAAGAACAGGTTTTTGAAATGAATTTAAATGGTTATAAAAACTTATCTAATCAATACTCTTATTTTACTTACAATCATTTAAGCACAAAGAAATCGATTCTCAGTTTGCCTTTGGCGTATATGGGTTTTGGTGGCTATTTGAATCCATTTACCAATGAAGCCCAAGTAAATGACCTTGGACCGATGTACAGTTTTCCTATGACAACCAATCACGAAATGGCACATCAAATGGGCTATGCAAGCGAAAGTGAATGCAATTTCATTGGTTTTTTAGCTTCAGTAAAAAATGACAATTTATACTTTCAATATTCTGGCTACAGCATGGCTTTGCGCTATTGTTTAAGCAATTGGCAGGTTCGAAATGAAAAAGTATTTAAACAATTACTTAAAACTGTTCATCCGGGAATTTTGAAAAACTACAAAGAGAGTGACTATTTCTGGAAGCAATATGAAACCCCAATTGAAACTGGTTTTCATGCTTTTTATGATAATTTCCTGAAATTAAATCAGCAAAAAGATGGTATGGAAGGATACAGTAAATTTGTGAATTTGATGGTGAATTATTACAAAAACAGCAATAGGCTATAAACACAAACAGTTTATAATTACTTTCTAAGGTTTTACCCGTATTTTATATTTTTTCAAGCAATAATCCTGTGGCTGTAAGTCCTGGTCCAAAAGCCATTGCAACAACTTTTGTTCCTGATTTTATGTTTGAATCATTAACAATTTCATTAAAAATATGTGGAATCGTTGCCGAAGACATGTTTCCCTGACGTCGTAATATTTCATAAGACCAACTAGCCTGCACTTTAGACAATCCAATCGCATCTATAACATAATCAATAATTTTTGGCCCTCCGGGATGAATTGCAAAATGCATTTTAGATTTCTCTTTATCAAGATCAATATCAACTTTCTTGCAAAGTGTTGTCAAAAACGGTTTGATGTTTTTACGAATAAAAACAGGAACGCGTTTGGATAGCGTCATTAAAAAATTATATTCGCCTAAATCCCAAGACATATCTTCTAATGAATCTGGAATAATTACCTCATGAGCTGCTAAAATTCGCAATCCTTTTTTTTCTGGAAATGAATCATCTTGCATAAACGATTCTTCATCAAATAAGGAATACCCTATGAATCCATCTGCAAAAAGGGAGCAAATCATGGTATTCGAATTAGAAAACTCAACTAAATTTAAATGAGCCGACAATAATTCCGTATGAACTATATCTACTCTTCCCTTAGTTTCACTAGAACATAACAAACTTCTACCTGTACGAATTGCCGGAAAAGCTCCATAACAGCCCATGTGGTAGGAATGGGTAACTTGAACCGTTTCCCAATCTCTTTCAATTACGGCTTCCTGTGCAACACTGGGAGAAGAATAACCCGAGCAAGTAACATGAATCAGATTTTCAGGGCTTGAAATTGTATTTGAATAAAACTCGTCAAAAACATATCCCATTTTTCTTTTAAACCACTCCATTCGAACCTCTATTTTAGGTCCATAAAGATTTCCTGGCTTCAGTTCAAAACCGGCAGGAAAATGGTATTCAGAAGGCAAAGTAATATCCATTTCATTTTCAATAAAATGCTCCACTTCTTCAAAAATTAAAATTTGTCTGCTATTGATGCTTTCTGAAGAAACGGAATACTTATCTACATGTTCAGATATATACTCAAAACTTACTGGCTCAACATCACTTTCTGAAACATCCGATTGTGGAAGGTTTTGAAAATGATAATAGAGAAATTTTGTGTACTGGTTGAGCTTTGTTTGATCTATTAATTTTCCCACCAAAATGGGATGAAAATTGGAAAGAATAACACTTTTCATTAATTACAACTTTGTTTATATTTATAAAATTAATTTAAATTTTATTCGAAAAACAATGTCAATAATTTGTCAAAACATTAAAATCGTAATTAATTGATTATCAATAACTTACAAAACATATAATTTTGTTAAAATGCTATAAATCAGTACATTGTAAGAATGATTTTACGCCAATAAAAAGTACTGATTATCAAGCCTGTAAGAATGCTAGCACAACACTTTATCTTCAGCTTTTAAAGTATTTATTGTTAATTAAAAAGAACCAATTTTAAGGTTTGAATTCAAAACTACTCACACTCCCTGCATTTGGTGTTTTTTTTCTGTACACGCAAAAAATATATTTTCCGTTTGGAGATACTGTTAAATAGGAAGGATTTAGAATATTTTTAACTGTTGTGATTTTGTTTAAATTACCTGTTAGAGTATCTAACTGACACACATATATTCCTTCTTTATTTTTATCCTATTTATAAGAACCTACAAATACATAACTGTTTTGCGAATAGAAATTAAAGTTAACGCACAATATAAATAGGAAAATTGCGGTCTTTTTTATCATTTTTGAGATGTGTGAGGATTAAAATTTCAGGTGACAAGATAGCACTAATATTATTGTATTTTAAACCTCATCACTAGTAAATACAGTAAAACTTTTCTTTTTATATGGGCGAATAATCAATCGTCCTTCACGGTCAAAACGAATGTAGTTGTATACCCAATTCAAGAAAACTACTGCTTTGTTTTTGAAGCCAATAAGTGAAAACAAATGCACAAACATCCACACAAACCAGGCAAAAACTCCACTGAAATGATATTTTGGCAAATCGACCACTGCTTTATTTCTGCCTATGGTTGCCATGGTGCCTTTATCATTGTATTCAAAAGGTTCCATGGGTTGTTTTCTAATTAATTTAATGATGTTTTCGCCCAACAATTTGCCTTGTTGCATGGCTGGTTGTGCCATCATGGGATGTCCTTGCGGATAGTCTTCGGTTTCCATAGATGCGATATCGCCAACGGCAAAAATATTGTTGTAGCCTACAACTTGGTTGTACTCGTTTACTCGAATGCGTTCTACTTTTTCAATCAAAGATTCAGCGTCTAATCCGGCAACTATAGCACCTTGCACGCCTGCCGTCCAGATTACCGTGGCAGTTTCAAATGTCAAATCAGAGTTTGTTATTATGGTTCGTCCGTCATAATTTGTTACCCTTACATTTTTCCAGATTTTCACCCCAAGACTTGTTAGAAATTTTTCGGCGGCTAGTGAGGAATCCTCGCTCATGGTGTTTAGAATTCTGTCACCACTTTGAATGAGATTGATTTCCATTTTGGCAATATCAAGATCGGGATAATCCTTTTGCAAAATGGCTTTTTTCATTTCGGCCAAAGCACCAGCCAGCTCTACTCCTGTTGGCCCACCACCCACGAGTACAAAATTAATAAGGCTGTTTTGTTCGGCGATATCAGTAGTTAAAACGGCTTGTTCAAAATTTTCAAGAATAAGACTCCGAATATTAAGCGATTGTGGTATGGTTTTCATGGACATACTGTTACGCTCTATTTCTTTATTGCCAAAATAATTGGTTTTGGAACCTGTCGCTATGACTAGATAATCATATTTTAATTCCCCAATTTCAGCAATTACTTTTTGGTTTTTAGTATCAATTTCTGTTACTGTAGTCAATCTAAAATAGACATCATCGTATTCCTGAATGACTTTCCTTATTGGATATGCTATAGATCCGGCTTCGAGTCCGCCAGTAGCCACTTGATATAATAAAGGCTGAAAAGTATGGTAGTTGTGTTTGTCCAAAAGAACGACTTGTACGTCCTTATCTTTTAGTTTTCTGGCCAGTGCTAATCCTGCAAAGCCTCCACCTATAATGACTATTCTGGGTAAAGCTGAATTTGGGATGTTCATGTTTAAAAAATTCTGAATTGTTGATACTCAAAGATACATTGTTTTACAACCTTAAATTCTATCAATTAGGATCAAATTTTTTATTTTTGAAAAAAGTTCTTAAAAAATCTAAACGTGTAAATTAGCCCCGATGGCAATGGAAATCCTTTATTTTTCTGATTTTTTTTCAGAAAATAAAGATTATAATGTACAGCGGGAGGAATC
>JBJOQF010000132.1:0-4446 GCA_046050185.1 Bacteroidota bacterium | reverse complement strand
ATTACAGGGCTTGGTGTTGTTGCTCCTAATGGAATTGGACTTGACGCTTTTACTCATGCCATAAAAAATGGAATTTCGGGAATTAAACATCATCCAGAATTAGAAAGACTGCAATTTTCTTGTCAGATTGCTGGGCAGCCTGAAATTTCGAATGAATTAGCATTGAATTATTTTTCGGAATTAGAGTTGAGGAATTTCAATTCAACGGGTATTTTATATGGAGTTATTGCAGGAATTGATGCTTGGAAAGATGCCGGTTTAGCTGTGGAAATCAATGAAGAACCAGATTGGGATAGCGGAACTATTTTTGGAACAGGAACATCTGGCATTGATAAATTTCGAGAAAGTATTTATAAAATAGATGATTTTCAAACCCGAAGATTAGGAAGTACAGCCGTGGCGCAAACGATGAATAGTGGTGTGAGTGCTTATTTAGGAGGAAAATTAGGATTAGGAAATCAAGTTACAACGAACTCATCAGCTTGTACAACAGGAACTGAAAGTATTTTGATGGCGTATGAACGGATAAAATCAGGACAGGCGAAACGCATTTTGACAGGCAGTACAAGTGATTCCGGACCTTATATTTGGGGTGGATTTGACGCTATGAAAGTTTGTACTTTTAAACATAATCAATCTCCTGAACAAGGCTCAAGGCCAATGTCTGAAAGCGCCTCGGGATTTGTTCCTGGAAGTGGAGCAGGGGCATTAGTTTTAGAAGATTTAGAAAGTGCGATAGCACGAGGTGCTAAAATCTATGCAGAAGTTTTAGGCGGAAATATAAATTCTGGAGGCCAACGCGGTTTAGGAACTATGACCGCTCCAAATCCAGTTGCTGTTCAAAAATGCATTAAAAAAGCCATTGAAAATGCGGGAATTTCTGCCAATGATATTGATGCTATTAACGGACATTTAACAGCCACATCCAAAGATAGTTTAGAAATTCAGAATTGGAGTGAAGCTTTAGAAAGAAAAGGAAAATCTTTTCCTTATATAAATTCTTTGAAATCAATGATTGGACATTGCTTATCAGGAGCAGGGAGTATAGAAAGTGTAGCTTCAGTATTGCAATTGCAAGAAGGATTTGTTTTCCCCAATATTAATTGTGAAGATTTAAACCCTGAAATTACCGCTCTTATTGATGAATCAAGAATTCCACAACAATGGATTGAAAAGGAATTGAATATTATTGCGAAAGCCAGTTTTGGTTTTGGTGATGTGAATGGATGTGTGATTTTTAAAAGATATAAGTCCCAACACCAGCCCTTTCCATAAGAAAGAGAGCCGAAACCGAAAATATAAGTGTTAATTATATAAACCTTCATTTAGAAACTATACGAATTAAAAACAAATAACTCCCCTTTATTTCTTCGAACTAAAAAATAAAATTATGGACAAACAACAAACAATCGAGCAATTAAAAGTCATTATAAAGCCTTATATTCAAAACCAAGAGGCATTTGACACACTTACGGAAGATACTGATTTCATTAACGATTTGAAAATAAATTCGGCAAATTTAGTTGATGTTATTCTTGATATTGAGGAAAAATACAATATAATTATAGATAATGAATCTATGGAACGGATGGTTAATGTAAAAGCAGTAATGGAAATTATTGACACTAAATTATCCTAAAAAAATAATTGGAAACGCAATTTATTTTGTGCCTTTTGTATTAAAAAAACATCTTGTAAATGATTGGAAATGACATTATAGATTTGGCTTTAGCAAAAAAAGAAAGCAACTGGCAGCGCAAGGGTTTTTTGGATAAAATATTCACTAAAAACGAACAAGAGCTAATCCATAAAGCCATACATCCTGAAATAATGGTTTGGAATTTATGGAGCAGGAAAGAAGCCGCTTATAAAATCTACAATCGGGAAACAGGGATTCGAGGGTATTTTCCACTACAATTGGTTTGCTGTTTTGAAAATGAAATTTCGGGGACAGTTATTTGTAATGAAAATACGTATTTCACACAAACTATAATTTCAGAGGAATTTATTCACAGTATTGCAGTTGTAAAAAAAGAATATTTTAATGAAATAAAGACTTTAAATTCTAAAGCTAAAATCAGTAAAACAAATGGAATCCCTTTTATAATTGATGAGCAAACCAAAATTGAAAAACCGGTTTCAATAAGTCATCACGGACGGTTTTGGAGAGGGATTTCGATTTGATTTTTTGTGTCAAAAAAGCGATAATTTTTTTAGATTAAAAAATGGCATCTCGCAAGAGGAGCGTGCCTATTTAATAAACCTCGTAAACACCACGAAAAAATAAGGACTCGTTTGGGAAGACAAACTCGTAGATGCCGAGGAACAATTGCGTACTTATTTTGCCTGTTTTGAGAGAATCACATTATGTGCCTTACCAGATGCTATCTACAAGGTGTATCAAAATGGGCTGCCTAAAAAGTAACGAGAAATTATTCCAATTTTAGAGGGTAAAAATTTTATAGAAACACAAGTAAATTTGTTTATTTAGGTTTAAAAAGGAAATAGTTGTAAGGAAAAGTAGTACTTTAGAATTAGTTATGCGAATCAAATAACATTGAGCTAATGTCTAAAAAACGGAATAATTATGAGTGAAATACTAAACAAAAATCTACTGGGGAGTATTGTTACCTTGATAGAGGAAGCGAAAGAGAAGGCTATTCGTTCTGTAGATTTTCAGCGGGTATTGTTGTATTGGCACATAGGAAAGTATATTTTTGAAGAAGAACAGCAAGGGAAAGTGCGAGCTGCTTATGGAAAACATGTTGTAAAGTATTTAGCGCAAAACTTAGAACCCATTTATGGTAGTGGGTTTTCGTCTCGTAATTTATATTTATCGGTACAACTGTTTAAAGCATTTCCAATTGTGAACGCATTGCGTTCACAATTGAATTGGACACAATATAGGTTGCTTTCTAGAATAGAGAATACTGATAAAAAAGAGTTTTACATTGCCGAAAGTATCAAAAATCATTGGAACTCACGCCAACTCGAAAGGCAAATCAATAGCTCGTTATATGAACGCCTGTTGTTGAGTAACGATAAAGAGAGTGTTTTGGCAGTTGCCAAAGGAGAGAAACTACCGAGCGAAGCTAAAGAAATTATAAAAGACCCAATGACTTTAGAGTTTTTAGGACTTCGTAGAGAAAGTGCCTATTACGAAAAAGATTTAGAAAATGCCATTATCACACATCTGCAAGAATTTTTGTTAGAACTAGGCAATGGTTTTTCGTTTGTTGCTAGACAGAAACGAATTTTATTGGAGGACGATGAATTTTTTGTGGATTTGGTTTTTTATAACCGTATCCTGCAATGTTTTGTAATCATCGAAATAAAAACACAAAAAATTACCCATCAGGATATAGGACAATTGCAGATGTATGTAAACTATTTTGATAGAACAGAAAAGTTAGAATACGAAAATCCAAGTATAGGAATTTTACTCTGTGCCGATAAAAATGACACTTTGGTTCGATATAGTTTGCCCGAAAACAGTAAGAATATTTTAGCCAGTAAATACGAACTCTACTTGCCAAGTGCTACGCAATTGATAAATGCCGTAAATGAAGAAATGAAAAAATTAGAAGCATGATACATTTGAAAAAAAAAAACAGGAAGAGGTAGTCAACGACCTTTCTCAAAAACTGTATAAGTCATTAAAACGACCTGTTACCAGACCAAATTTAATTTTTAAGGCATTTACTGGTTCTAGAAAAACAGTGATGATGGCTTCATTACTAAACAAATTGGGCGAAGAAATACCTGAGCAAACCAAAATTGAAAAACCGGTTTCAATAAGTCATCATGGACGGTTTTGGAGAGGGATTTCGATTTGATTTTTTAAGTCAAAAAAATGATATTTTTTTTAGATTAGAAAAGAAATAAGCTACATTTGGTACTTGTTATAAAACCAAAAAATACGAATAATCCCGTTTAACACGGTTACCAATTTACATTTCATGCAAATCATTCATAAAATTGACGATTTTTTATTTACGCTTTTCCCGAAATTAGTCGGGGGGGGGGTAATAGTTTATTAATCAGCGAATTAGAAAAATATTATACTTTTGGTCCTTTTACCCCAAAAGTTTCCATTACTGAGGATTGGGTTACGATAACCATTGACACTCCAACAATCCTGCTTCAAGAAAACGATTACCGCAAAACAGTTGCCCTTTGTGAAAAAGGAAACTACCAAGAAGCAAAACCCATTTTACAAAAACTTATCGAAAATAATCCTACCAATTCGGAATTTCATCGAATTATGGGGCAAATCCTTTCGGATCAAGGCAATCAAGAGGAAGCGATAAATAGCTTGATTGATGCGTTGCGTTGGGATTCTAAGAATCATTGGGCGTTGCTGATGATGGGAAATATTTTTGCCAAATTCAAGAATGATGTCCCTACAGCGATGTTGTATTATGATCAGGCGTTGGTGGTGAATCC
>JBJOQF010000131.1:0-6116 GCA_046050185.1 Bacteroidota bacterium | reverse complement strand
ATTATTGCTTCTATCGAAAATCTGTTTTTTGATGAAGAATTGGAACACAACGATGGCTGGTTGCAAATTGACAAAGGAAATGTTGTCGCACTAAATGGACTCGACGGGTATTGTTTACCCATATTAGTGGATCGTTTTCAATATGCACGAAAAGAAGTTCCTACAACTTCATTTTTCAAAAAATAACAAATAACAAAGCTCAATTAATCGTTAACTACTAAATAAAATTAGAAACAAGTATCTGGATGATGACTAATTATTGAAATTACCCAACTATCCCAGCTTTCAATATTTGTCCAAAGTGATACATATCCTCAAAAGAAGTATATAATGGGACTGGTGCCAAACGAATAACATTGGGCTCACGCCAATCCGTTATCACACCATTTTCCATAAGATAGTCAAATAAACTACGCCCTTCTCCATGAAGTAAAACTGATAATTGTGATGCTCTTTCTGATGGATTTGAGGGAGTAATGATTTCGAAGCTACTATCTACTTCCTTCTCAATTTCATGCAAAATGAATTCTAAATAGGATGTGATTTTATCTCTTTTTTGGATTAAGGCCTCCATTCCTATTTCGTCAAACATTTCTACTGATGCTAAATAAGGTGCTAAAGAAAGAACCGGTAAATTGCTTATTTGCCAACCATCGGCACTATGAATAGGATCAAAAGTTTGTTCCATCTTGAAACGACGTTCTTTATTGTGCCCCCACCAACCAGCGAATCTCGGCAACTCAGAATTATTGTGGTGTTTTTCATGAATAAAACATCCTGAAGCATTTCCAGGTCCTGAATTCATATATTTATAACTACACCAAGCGGCAAAATCAACATTCCAATTGTGCAACTCTAGTTTTACATTTCCTGCTGCATGTGCTAAATCCCAACCTACATAAGCGCCTGCTTTGTGACCTGCTGCGGTTATAGTTTTCATATCAAAAACTTGTCCTGTGTAATAGTTGACACCTCCTATTAAAACTAAAGCCAATTCCTCACCTACTTCTTCAATTTTAGTCAAAACATCTTCTAAGCGTATGTTGTGTTCACCTTCACGTCGTTTTATTTCTACAATTGCATCTTCGGATTTATACCCGTGAAAATGCACTTGACTTTGAAACATATATTGATCTGAAGGAAATGCTTTTTCCTCACAAATGATTTTATATCTTTTTTTTGTAGGTCGATAAAAGGAAACCATCAACAAATGAAGATTGACCGTTAATGTATTCATTACTGTAACTTCACTTGGTAAAGCCCCAACAATTATACTCAACGGATTTGCAAATCGTTCTTGGTAATCCCACCATGGTTTTTGAGAATAGAAATGACCTTCAACAGCAAGTTTTGCCCAATCATCCATCACCTCATCTACATACCCTTTGGTTCTTTTGGGTTGTAATCCCAATGAATTTCCTGTGAAATAAATTACCTTTTTCCCATTTACCTGTGGGAAAATAAATTCATCTTGGTATTTATTTAACTGATCTTGTGAATCGAGTTCTTTTGCAAATTCAAGGCTATTTTCGAAAGTCATTGTTTGTATTTTGTTTGGTAAAAGTAATAAAAAAAGACAGATGGATAAAAGACTTTAGCCTATTGACCGCAGATAAAATAGTTAAAAATACGAATGATAAAAATAATTCTCGAATACTATACTGTATTAAAAATTAATTCGTTATTTGATTATATTTGGTTGAATATAAAAAACTTAGTTATGCTTAAAAACAATTTGAACGTTATTATCATTTCGCTGGCAGTTGTGATTTCAGCTTATTTATTTTCGAATGCTTTTCAGAATCGAAATAAGAGTAATGATACCATAAGTGTAACAGGTTTAGGTAAAAAAGATTTTGTTTCAGATTTAATAGTCTGGAGTGGTTCTTTTTCTAAAAAAAATATGATTTTGAAAGAAGCTTACGCGGCATTAGATTCTGACAGGGAAAAGATAAAAAGCTATTTATCAGGCAAAGGAATTACCCCAAATGAAATGGTGTTTTCGGCAGTAAATTTCAATAAAGATTTTGAAACTACTTATAACGAAAACGGTACCACAAGACAGCAAATTTTCACTGGATTCACCTTAACTCAAAGTGTGAGCATCCAATCTAAGGAAGTAAATAAAATTGAAGAAATTTCCAGACAATCAAGTGAGTTGATTAACTCAGGAGTAGAATTCTATTCGAATCCTCCTGAATATTATTATACAAAACTTGCCGAATTAAAAATAAAAATGATTGCCGAAGCTACAAAAGACGCCAGTATTAGGGCAAAAAGCATTGCCGAAAATGCGGATGCAAATCTGGGCAATTTAAAAAAATCGGATATGGGTGTTTTCCAAATCACGGGACAAAATTCATCGGAAGATTTTTCCTATGGAGGATCTTTTAATACGCAATCCAAAAACAAAACGGCTAATATTACTGTGAAATTGGTTTACCAAGTGAATTAAAAACACAAACCATAAATTATACCCGAATTGTTTTGTGTGAGGGATGGAAGCGGAATCCTTTATTTTCTTTCTTTAAGAAAATAAAGATACAGCGTACAGCCCGACCCTTGGGGCACACCCAAAAAAAATCTCGCCATTACTGACGAGATTTTGTTATTTAGAATGTGATTTTATTCAGATTAGATGATTAACATAGCATCACCGTAAGAATAAAATTTATATCCTTCTTTGATTGCTTCTGCATAGGCTTTTTTCATTAAATCATGTCCGCAAAATGCTGAAACCATCATTAATAAAGTAGATTTTGGTGTATGGAAATTAGTAATCATACACGTCGCTATACTGAAATCGTGAGGAGGGAATACAAATTTATTTGTCCAACCATCAAAAGGATTTAACGTGCTTTGTGATGAAACGGAACTTTCAACGGCACGCATAGAAGTAGTTCCTACGGTACAAATACGTTTCTTTTTAGATTTGGCTTCATTAACTATGTCACAAGCTTCTTGAGTGATTTTTAATTCCTCAGAATCCATTTTGTGTTTTGATAAATCTTCAACCTCAACTGGATTGAAAGTACCCAAACCAACGTGAAGCGTTACTTCGGCAAATTTGACTCCTTTGATTTCTAATCTTTTCAATAAATGTTTTGAGAAGTGCAATCCTGCAGTTGGGGCCGCAACAGCTCCTTCTTCTTTAGCATAAATGGTTTGGTAACGTTCCGCATCTTCTGGAGTTACGTCTCTTGAAATATATTTTGGGATTGGAGTTTCACCAAGTTCCGTTAATTTATTTCTGAACTCTTCATAAGAACCATCGTAAAGAAAACGCAATGTTCTTCCACGAGAAGTAGTATTATCGATAACCTCAGCAACTAATGAGTCGTCATCTCCAAAATACAATTTATTACCAATTCTGATTTTACGGGCCGGATCAACCAAAACATCCCAAAGTCTTTGCTCAGAATTTAATTCTCTAAGTAAAAAAACTTCAATTCTTGCTCCAGTTTTTTCCTTGTTTCCATACAAACGTGCAGGAAAAACCTTTGTGTTGTTCAGAATTAAAACATCTCCGTCATCAAAATAATTGATAACATCTTTGAACATTTTATGCTCTATAGTTTGCTTCTTACGATCAATAACCATCAGACGTGATTCGTCTCTGTTTTCGGCTGGATATTCGGCAAGAAGTTCTTTTGGTAAATCGAATTGAAAATGTGATAATTTCATTTTTAAAATTTAGAATTTAGGATTTACAAATTAGCATTTTTGATGGCTAATTTTAAATCGTGTGCAAATATACGATTGTGAGATAGGCGTTGTCAAGTGTTTTGCTGTTTATTTTCAAAAGCAGCTGGTTCACTAGTATTTACAACTCTTATTTTTCTAAAATTTCGAAACCTAAACTTTTTAAATCATTCCAAAAATCAGGGTATGATTTTGAAACTACTTCCGCATTTTCGATGATTATTGGTACTTTTAACGCTAATGGCGCAAATGCCATTGCCATTCTGTGATCGTTATACGTAGCGATTGGCACATTATGATTAATTTCATTTGAAGCAACGAGTGTCAAGCTATCATTAGTAACTGATATATTCGCTCCTAGTTTTGTAAGCTCAATTCGTAATGCTTCCAGCCTGTCAGTTTCTTTAATTTTTAACGTATGAAGACCTGTAAGGTGACATCCAATTCCTAATCCAAGGCAAGTAACTACTATGGTTTGTGCAATATCAGGCGTATTATTTAACTCTAAGTTTAAAGTTTCAGGTTTAAAGTTAGGCTGTTTAACCAACGTTATTTTATTTTCTTCGAAATGAGTTTCTACACCCATTTGCTTATAGATTTCAACTAAAGCGGAATCACCTTGCAAACTACTTTCCTTATAACTTGTCAATGAAATAGTAGCGTTTTCAGCTAAAGCAGCCAAACTAAAAAAGTAAGAAGCAGAACTCCAATCGGATTCTACAGTCATTACTTTTGATTCCACTTCTCTTTTTGGATAAACGGTAATTACATTTCCTTCAAAACTGGTTTTGATATCCAAATCATTCAACAAAGCCAATGTCATTTTGATATAAGGAACCGAAGTAATTTCACCTACCAAACTGATTTCAATTCCATTTTCTAGTTTTGGCGCCACTAATAACAATGCAGATATGTATTGACTGCTTATATTTGCCGGAATATTTACCTTATAAGCAGTGATTTTTTGTCCTTTGATTCGAATGGGCGGATAACCTACTTCTTTCTCGTAGGATATTTTGGCACCCAATTGCTCTAATGCTTCCACCAAAACTTTAATTGGGCGTTCTTGCATTCTTGGCGAACCTGTCAATACTACTTCACGACCTTCGTTTACCGCAAAATAAGCCGTTAGAAAACGCATTGCCGTTCCAGCATGATGAATATCAACTATTTCGTCACTTCCTTTCAATGCTTTTTGCATTACTTCACTATCATCAGAGTTTGAAGTATTGGCCAAAGTAATATTAGGAAACAAGGCTTGCAACAATAATAGTCGGTTGGTTTCACTTTTTGACCCAGTAACTGCAATTTGAGCTTGTAAATTGGAATGGGAAGTTTGTAACAGTAAATTCATGTTTTTAATTATGAGTTATGAGTTATAGCTTTTGCTTTCGACTCAAATAATTTAGGGACGCAATTTACCACTACTCATTCACAATTCATAATTTACGATTCACAAATTATTTAAGTTTTTCGTTGTTTTTGTGACGGTCTTTGTCTCGAACGGATTTTAGATCCATTTTCTTATCGAAAGCAGCTTGTAAATCAATCCCCGTTTGGTTTGCCAGGCATAAAACTACAAAAACCACATCAGCTAATTCTTCGCCAAGGTCTTTGTTTTTATCCGATTCTTTTTCGGATTGTTCTCCGTATCGACGGGCAATAATTCGGGCTACTTCTCCTACTTCTTCGGTAAGTTGTGCCATATTGGTCAATTCATTGAAATAACGAACACCGTGTTCTTTTATCCAAGTGTCAACGTCTAGTTGTGCGTTTTTTAGATTCATATTATTCTCTATTTTTACTATCTATTTGTATGGTTACAGGACCATCATTCAACAAAAGCACCTTCATATCCGCACCAAATACGCCTGTTTGAACTTTCTTACCCAATTCTATTTCGAGACGTTTTACAAAATTTTCATATAATGGAATAGCAATTTCTGGTTTTGAGGCTTTTATATAGGAAGGACGATTGCCTTTTTTAGTGGAAGCATGGAGTGTAAACTGACTTACCACAATTATATCTCCATCAATATCTTTTACAGATAAATTCATCACATCATTTTCATCTCCAAAAATGCGGATGTTAGTAATCTTATTAACAAGCCAATCTATATCTTCTTGTGCATCGGCATCTTCAATACCAACTAAAACCAACAATCCTTTTTGAATATCGGCTACAATTTTATTGTCTATGGTTACGGAGGCAGAGGAGACTCTTTGAATTACAACTTTCAAAATAATGGTGAATTATGAATGATAAATTATGAATGGTGCATATTCATAATTATTTTTTTAAATTGTTTTTAGTAGAAATAATAATTGAAGCTAAAATTTTATTAATCTCAACTATATCGGAGTTTAAAGACTGGAATTGGGATTGGTTCAAATATTCAGATTGAAACAATAAT
>JBJOQF010000130.1:0-2835 GCA_046050185.1 Bacteroidota bacterium | reverse complement strand
CGAAAGAGAAAAAGGCACTTATTTTGAAAAATTAACTATTCAATATCTAAAAAATGAGCCATTTTATGCTGATTTGTATGATGAAATTTACACATATACACAATATGCAAGATTAAATAATTTAGATGCACGAGACGTAGGAATTGATTTAGTTGCTAAAACTAAACATTCAAATGAATACCATGCTATTCAATGCAAATTTTTTAATTTTGATGCAAAAATAAATAAAAGTGATATTGATAGTTTTTTTACAGCATCTGGTAAAACTACTACTAATGGCGATTTTATTTTTAAGCAAAGATTAATTGTTACAACATGTAATGATTGGAGCGAACACGCTTTTAATGCTCTTGAAAATCAAAATCCGCCTGCAATTAAAATTGATTTATCAGATTTAGAAAAAAGCCAAATAGATTGGAATAAATTTAATCTACAAGATAGTAAAGTAATTTTAAAACCAAAAAAAGAATTAAGATTACACCAACAAAATGCATTAGATGATGTTATATATGGCTTAAAAACTGCAGAACGTGGCAAGTTAATTATGGCTTGTGGAACAGGTAAAACATTTACAAGCTTGAAAATTGCTGAAATTTTAGCAGGTAAGAATAAAAGAGTTTTATTTTTAGTGCCTTCTTTAGCTTTATTATCACAAACTTTAACCGAATGGACACAAGAAAGCTCTGTTCCACTACATAGTTTTGCAGTATGTTCTGATAGTGAAGTAGGTAAGAAGAAATCAAATTATCCCCACCCTAACTCTCCCCTACAAGATGGAGGGAATGAACTTAAATTCCAGAATAAATCTCCCCTAAAAAAAGAAGAAATATTTATAGATACATTTATTCATGAATTAAAATATCCCGCTACAACAAATGCAAAAAATTTAGCTTTAGAATTAAATAAACGTCATGATGAAAACAGCATGAGCGTAGTTTTTTCTACTTATCATTCTATAAATGTAATTCATCAAGCACAAAATGAGTATAATCTTGCTGATTTTGATTTAATAATTTGTGATGAAGCACATCGTACCACAGGTCAAACATTTGACGGTGAAGATGATAGCAATTTTACCAAAATTCATGATAATGATTTTATAAAAGGTCATAAACGCTTATACATGACAGCAACACCTAGAATTTATAGCAATCAATCGAAAGCTAAGGCAGACCAACAAAATATTAAAACATATGGAATGGACGAAGAGCATATTTATGGTAAAGATTTACATACATTAAGCTTTTCAAATGCTGTACAACAACAATTATTAGTTGATTATAAAGTAATAGTTTTATCCATAGATGCAGAATACGTAAGCAATCGTATACAAAGTTTATTAGATAGCGATAATGGCTTACAAGTTGATGATGCCGCCAAAATTATTGGTTGTTGGAAAGCATTAAGCAAAATTGAAGGAAACTCTAATAAAAAAACAGATGATAATTTAAAGCCTATGCAAAGAGCAGTAGCTTTTTGCCAAGTAATTGAAAAAACAAGTAAATCTAAAACTACTCAAATTAGCTCTAAAAAAATTGCTAGTATGTTTCAAGCAGTTGTGAATGAATATGCAAAAAAAGAAAATTTAGAAAATCCATTAAAATGCGAAGTTGAGCATGTTGATGGCATGATGAATGCTAGTCAAAAAGAAAGCAAGCTAAATTGGATAAAAGAACAATTTGATGAAAATACCTGTAGAATTTTAAGTAATGTTAGATGTTTATCCGAAGGTGTTGATGTTCCTGCCCTTGATGCGGTTTTATTTCTTGCACCTAAAAACTCACAAGTTGATGTGGTGCAATCAGTTGGGCGTGTCATGCGTAAAGCAGAAGGTAAGAAATTTGGTTATGTAATTTTACCTGTAGTAGTACCAAGTGAAAAAACACCCGAGCAATCTTTAGATGATAATAAAACTTATGCTGTAGTATGGCAAGTATTACAAGCTTTACGTTCTCATGATGATAGCTTTGATGCGGAAATTAACAAAATAGAAATTTCTAAAAATTCTAAAATTGAAGTAATTGCTATTAGCGATAAAATCACACCTCAAAAATCTACTGCTCAAAATAAAGATTTAAAAAACGCAAAAGGCGAAAATAATTTAGCTAAAGAAGAAAAACAACTTAAAAAGCAAGAACTACAGCAACTAACAGAAAAACAAATAGGTTTAGATTTTCAAGTTGGAGAAATTGAAAAAGCTATTTATGCAAAAATGGTAGAAAAATGTGGTAATCGCAATTTTTGGCAAGATTGGTCAAATGATGTAGCAGAAATCGCAAATAAGCATATTTTACGTATTAAAATTATTTTAGATAATCCAAATAATATCGAGGCAATAAATGCCTTTAATAGTTTTGCTGATGAATTAAGAGATGATTTAAATGATGCAATTACTAACGATGAAGTAGTTGAAATGTTAGCACAACATCTTATAACAAAACCTGTGTTTGAAGCTTTATTTGAAGATACTTACAATTTTGCAATTCAAAATCCAATTTCTAAAGCGATGCAAAATGTATTAGATATTTTAGAAAAATATAATATTGATAAAGAAAGTCAAAGCCTGCAAGGTTTTTATGCTAGTGTAAAAATGCGTGCTAGTGGAATTGAAGATATTGAAGCTAAACAAAAAATTATTATTGAATTATATGATAAATTTTTTAGAAAAGCATTTCCAAAAATGACATCAAGATTAGGTATTGTCTATACGCCTGTAGGGATTGCCCACTTAATTTGATGATATAATAAATGTTTTATTAAGATGAAGATAATATGTAAAAAATGTGGAGATGATAAAAGTGTAAGAAATGGATACTCTAAGAGAAAGAATGGAGA
>JBJOQF010000129.1:0-7066 GCA_046050185.1 Bacteroidota bacterium | reverse complement strand
ACTAATTCTGGATTCCAAGGTGTTTTTACTTTTACGTAATTTTCAGTAAAACCGTGAATATACCCTTCTTTATTTTCGCTTTCAAACAAAACGGTTCTGTTTGTCCCCAATTGGCTTTCATAAAAAGCACGACGTTTTTTAACGGATAAGCCACGCAACATTTTACTTCTTTTAGCACGAACATTTCCAGGAACAACACCTTCCATTTCCGCCGCTTCGGTATTATCTCGCTCTGAATATGTAAAAACATGCAAATACGAAATATTCATTTCATTTAGAAAATGATACGTTTCAAGGAAATGCTCATCAGTTTCACCAGGAAAACCAACAATCACATCCACGCCAATACAAGCGTGTGGCATGACTTCACGTATTTTATTTACTCTTTCCGTATATACTTCACGTTGGTAACGACGCTTCATCAACTTCAAGATGTCGTTACTCCCTGATTGCAACGGAATATGAAAATGGGGCACAAAGGTTCTGCTTTTCGAAACAAATTCAATCGTTTCATTTTTTAATAAATTCGGTTCAATAGACGAAATTCGCAATCTTTCGATTCCTTCTACTTTGTCTAAAGCCTGAACTAATTCTAAGAACGTATGTTCGTGTTTTTTATTTCCAAATTCTCCTTTACCGTAATCGCCAATATTTACACCGGTAAGAACAATTTCCTTGATATTTTGTTTCGAAATTTCAGCTGCATTTTTCAATACATTTTCCAGTTCATCACTTCTCGAAATTCCTCTTGCCAATGGAATCGTGCAATAGGTACATTTATAATCGCAACCATCTTGTACTTTTAAGAAAGCGCGGGTTCTGTCACCAATAGAATAACTTCCCACATAAAAATCAGCTTCGGCAATTTCACAAGAATGTACTTCCCCAAAATCATTTTTGGACAAATCATTGATGTAATCAGCCAATTTAAATTTTTCAGTTGCACCAAGAACTAAATCCACGCCATCAACTGCCGCTAATTCCTCTGGTTTTAATTGCGCATAACAACCTACCGCGGCAACAAATGCTTTATCATTCAATTTCATTGCTTTTCGCACGACTTGTTTGAACTGCTTATCTGCATTTTCAGTCACCGAGCATGTATTAATCACATACATATCAGCCACTTCCTCAAAATCTACCCGATCAAAACCCTCGTCTTGAAGATTACGAGCAATGGTTGATGTTTCCGAAAAATTCAGTTTGCAACCCAGCGTATAAAAAGCAACTTTTTTTCTATTTTCCATAAGATAACTCAATTAATGAAATCGTTGTCAAAAAATTGAGTGCGCAAATTTACGAACAAAAATTTATAATTAATAGTATTGCGGGATTTTGTCAAGACATTCACTTTTGAAAAAATTAGCTGCAAATTATTGGATATTAACTTTCAAAAAAAATAAAAATGAAATTACAAATTGATTACAGTGATAACGGCTTTAAAGAGGCATTTAACAAATTAAATTCAAAAAATGGCTTCAATGTGAAAAACCATATACTGGCTTTAAATGAAACAATTACTTTTGACACTAAATCCAACAAAGAATTTAAAGTAAGTTTTATTTTCTCACTATAACATAGCCTTATTTTTAGTTGTCAAATTTTCAATTGATTACGCCATTATCTATGTATATATTTTTTAATAATATATTTAGATATTGGCTTTAATGTTTTCCCCGTCTCTGGATGCAATCCAGGTTGATTGAAATATTCATGGTTTCCATCAAATGATTTTCCATACCAAACTATAGGTTTTTCTTTTTTGAAGAAAACGGTATTTGTACTAACATCAATTTTTTTAAAAGACAATAAACTTTCATTTAAAACTACCAGCGATGTGATATTTCCAATACTTTCTTTTTCATTTTTACAATCTACAGCTTCATAATGATTACCTACCCATATCATGCATTCTTTTTTGGAAAAAACCATATTCTTTACAGTATATCCCATAAAAAACAAGGATATCAAAACTAAAAAAACAATTACTTTATTCTTTTCTATTCTACCAATATTCTTTGGTCTCAATCTCATTTCAACCAATTTATCTACAATAGGATTCTCATCTTCCGTTTCATCTCTCTCCATCAATGAAGGGAGTTCTAAATTACTACTTTCATTAATTTTTCCATTAAGTAAATACTTATTGTAAGGTCTTGGATGGAAATCAACAAGAATGGCTGCCAATTCAATCCTTGTAACATTATCTGAATCTTTCTCTCCTTTTAAAAATGATATTACAGGCCTAAACCTTGCTATATCAAAATTCTCAATCGACTTCCTTAGACTCATCCCCTCTTTAACATTAAAAAATAATTCCAAAATATTTTCATCAGATTTTGACAATAAATTATAGAAAAGCATCAGGCAAAAATTTCGCAATTGGGCTGGTGTAGGATTCAATAGAACACCTGAAACATCTTCCCTTTTCTTCTCTTCATATTTTACTTTAATGGCACTCTTATACTGTTCGAAAGTTATTTTATTCATAAGCATTTATTAGCATTAATAAGCATTAAACGGAATTACCGGAATTACCGGAATTCAATTAAAATTATTCAACAAAGACAGCATTCCTTTGCTACAGAATCAGTTTCTGTTTTGAATTGCAATCAAGACAAATGTACAAAACCAGTTCTAAAAAAAGTGTCGCTAAACAGCATGGCAAGTTTATCAGGGAAGTATAAATAATCTATTCTGTTTCAGCACACTTCACTTCCCAAAAAAGCAAAAGAACAACATGTTTTTTAATGGCTTGCCAATTCTGGCAAAGATTCGATTTCAATATCGGACAGCCCAACCTATGTCTAATTTTTAATTCCAAAAAAAATGAAAAGAATAATTCTAGCATCATGTTATATCATTACATGTGTTGCAATGGTTTCCTGTACCAGTGACGAAGTGGAAACAACTCCAAATAAACAACAACAAGTATCCGCTTATAATTCAGGTGATGGGCAAAGTGGGCAAACTCCAACAACCCCGCCAAAACCATAATATAAATAGTTATTTATATTATAACTATATTTAAATTAATTTCAGTATTTTCGGGAAATGGTTCTACAAAAGTTACATTTCCCGATTTACATTTTATTACTAGTACAATTATTTGTATTACAATCCTGTAAAAAAGAACAGCAAAACATCCATAAAACTATAGACAATTCAAGTTATACTAAGAATATAACCCTAGCTGAAAAATACATTAATAATCAAGAATTCGACAGTGCTTTTTATTATTACAACAAAATAAAATCAAATAGTAATCCGAATAAAGATCAAGATAAAATTATCTATTGTTCCCTAAAACTAGCATACATACAGCAAGTACAAGGTGATTATTCAAGTAGTGAATCAAGTGCAACTGAAGCAATCCAATTTTTTCAAAAAGAAACAGATTCTTATTATAAAGTTTCAATTTATAATATACTAGGTATTAATTACAAGAATCTTTATGATTATGACAATGCTATTTATTATTATAATAAAGCATTAGATTTATCAGAGGATGAATTGCAAAAAGCAGTTCTTAAAAATAACATTGCCGTTGTATATCTCGATAAACACAAATATCAATCTGCCATAAATATCCTTTCACCGTTGATCTTTAAAAAAGAAGTAATAAGCAATGCTGGGAATTACGCGCGGATACTTGATAATTTGGGCCTTTCCTATTTCAAAGTTGGCAATCCTAAAAGCCTCTATTATTTAAATCAATCTTTAATTATTAGAAAAAAAATAAATGATGATTTTGGAATAACATCAAGCTATTTAAATTTTTCTGATTTTTACAAAAATAACAATCTAAACTTGTCCTATAAATATGCCCAATTAGCCTATGAAAAAGCAAGTAAAGTAAATAATGTTAATGACCGATTAAAGTCCTTAACATTATTAATAGAAAACAGCATTGGAAATCAATCTAAAAAATTCTCTCTATTACACTTACGTATTAATGACAGCATTAATGTAGTGAGACAAAAGGCAAAAAATCAATTTGCTAAAATAAAATATGATTCCAAAAAAGAAAAGGAAGAAAATTTAAAACTAAAAGCCCAAAAAGCAGAAAACGCACTTCAATTAGCACAGCAAAAAAATAGAAATCAACTTTTATATTTTGCAGTTGGAATAAGTATTTTGATAAGTATTTTTATCTTCAATTTTCTTATAGCCAAAAACAAACGCGAAAAAATAAAAACCTCTTACAATACTGAGATTCGAATTGCAAAAAAACTACACGATGAGTTGGCTAACGATGTCTATCATACCATGGCTTTTGCCGAAACACAAGATTTATCCAAAAACGATAATAAAGAAAAATTACTTACCAATTTAGATACTATTTATTCCCGGACACGAAATATTTCTAAAGAAAACAGCGCTATAGAAACAGGACCATTGTTTATATCTAACTTAAAAGACATGATATCCGGATTCATCAATAGTGAAATTAATATATTGACTAATGGAATTGATAGTATACATTGGGCAACTTTGGAAAACAATAAAAAAATAACCGTTTATCGTGTGCTGCAAGAATTACTTGTCAACATGAAAAAACACAGCCAATGCAGTTTAGTGATACTAACTTTCAAAAAAAATAAAAATAAATTACAAATAGATTACAGTGATAACGGGGTTGGAGCGACCTTTGACAAATTAAATTCAAAAAATGGACTTCAGAATGTGGAAAACCGTATTCAGGCTTTAAATGGAACAATTACTTTTGATACTGCATCCAACAAAGGATTTAAAGTAAGTTTTATTTTTCCACTATAATAATAGTCTTATGTTTAACAAAGTTTTAGTTGCCGAAGATTTAGACAGTATCAGTATGACAGTAGTTCAAGCCCTAAAGGAACTCTCTGTTACAGAAATTCACCATGCAAAATACTGTGATGATGCTTTTTTGAAAATAAAAAAAGCACTTCATGATGATGTCCCTTTTGACTTGCTGATAAGTGATTTGTCATTTAAACAAGATCATCGAGAGAATAGATTCTCAACCGGTGAAGAGTTAATTGACGCTATAAAAAAAGAACAGCCAAACATCAAAACAATAGTGTTTTCTATTGAAGATAAATCCTTTAGAATAAAATCCCTTTTTAATAATTCTGGAATCAACGCCTACGTATCTAAAGGACGCAATAGTATTCCCCAACTGAAAAATGCAGTTCAAAACATATTTAACAGTGATGAGAAAATTATTTCTCCTGAATTATCCCACCTTTTAAGAGACAAATCAATCTTAGAAATCGAAGCTTATGACATTTCACTTTTGAAATTATTATCCAAAGGATTCATTCTTGACGAAATAGCATTAGAATTCAAAAAAATTGGAATCATTCCTAATGGCAGCAGCAGTATAGAAAAGCGAATCAATAAACTTAAAATATACTTCAAAGCAAATAATAATGTGCATCTTATTTCCATAGCGAAAGATTTAGGATTGATATAATCTTCTCTATATCAAACTCCAAAAGAAAGCAAACTAAATTTTATCGCTACAAGTTCAGCTAAAACTCCCTAATTCATTTGAAAAACAGTAATTTCTAATCATAGGTATTGAATAATTTTTCAACCTTATGAAAATAATTATCCGTTTTTACGGTTTCCCGTAAAGAACTAATTTTTATTAGGATTACGTTTGGCCTGTTTAACTTTAAAATTTAAAAAGATGGCCAATTTTACAAATGAAGATTTAGCATTTACAGGATATTCACGAACGGTTGATTCGAATAATCCTAAAAATTATAATGCCGTTTATATCGATAAAACTGAAGAGTGTGAAGTAGTCCATTTTTGCAATCAGTTTTTAGAACGATACAAAGTCCCTCAAACAAAAGCAAGTTTTCAAAAAGTAGAAAGCTTTTTACAAAACACTCTTTTAGAACATCAAGTTTACCGAGAGGAATTATTAGACTGGATTGCAAGCAACTGGATTAAATTATAATTGATTCTTTAATACCATATATTCTTACCGAAGAATTAATACCGTATGCTGAACCCAAAAACGAAACAAAAAAAGGAACGAGTTTATTACAATTCCACCAATTATAAATATGACGATGACTAAATGATTAGAAAAAAATACAGGAAATAGAGCAAACTATACTTGGTAAATCCAAAATACAACATCAAAGTAGCACAATCAGAACCCTCATATTTCTATATAAGTTTCAGGAATAAAAAATATTCCATAACCATGATGTCTATATATCCTGCAATGGAAAAATTCAAAGTTATTTTTTTCATTTTTTTTACCCAAAATGAGGTTTCCCTCAAAAAAGTGATTTTTATTGACCGTAAGTTTGGACTCAACTAAAAACCCAAACCTATGAAACCATCATTTTTTTTAAATTTTAATCTATTATTTTCAATACAAATAGCTGCGCTGTTTATGGGGTTAGTGTGTATCATTTATTTAGTATATGAAATTTGGAAAAAAAAATAAGAATGTGGAAAACCGTAAAGTAATGATTTTTTATGGTGGTAGGTTTGGGGCGAAATCAAATTTTAATCTATGAAACTAGCTATTTTCTCTGACGTCAATTTTTTATTACGCCTACAATTAATCATAATAGTTCTAGGATTTGTTTGGGTGATTTATCTATTGATTAAGATTTGGAAGAAGTAAACTATAAAACTAATTAATAACCCAATATTATGGAATTAACAAAACAACTTAAATCATTAGCTGATAAAAGATGCAATTGAAATTGAGGAATAATCTACTAATCACTCCTTTTTTTTAAAATTTATAAAGATAATTTGTTAATAAAAACCTACATATTGCATTCTGGTTGCAGTAGTAAATGGTAAAATTGCTAATCATTGGATATAAGAATAATTATACTATTACATGAGTTTGTCAAATCAGCTCAAACCGGAACACCAAAAGAGCTTGCCTCTAAGTTGGGGATTTCTGAACGTAGCGTTTATAATTATATTTCTTATATGAAAACGGATTTACAAGCTCCAATAGGGTATGACAACCAAAAGGGAAGTTATAGTTATAAAAGAGTTTGCGAATTGTGTTTTAAGGGGTGAAAGTTATTTGATAACC
>JBJOQF010000128.1:0-7917 GCA_046050185.1 Bacteroidota bacterium | reverse complement strand
GAAAAAGCAGAAGTTAAAAAGTAATATTTTTTATATTAATTCAAATGAATGCCTTCGTCTAAATTTAGATTGAAGGCATTTTTTTTGAAGCAATATCCCGCTTTACGTTACAAACGTAGTTTATTGAACTCCAATTAAAATAAAAGTATAGTGAAGTAATATCACTTTTTAAATTTTGAGGATTTCCACTGTAATCAGGGCTAAAAATGGTGGAATCAAGATGTAAATTGTCTTCCAAAAATTAAAATAGTATTTCTATTTTCAATACTTTAGCTTTATATATACACGCCAAATGCAAACAATTTCCGAAGCCGCTGCCTATACCTTACGATTCATCAATCAAACCCACCGCTCTGTTTTTCTTACTGGAAAAGCAGGAACAGGGAAAACCACACTTTTACGTGAAATTATCCAAACTACACATAAAAACACTGTTGTTGTTGCACCTACAGGAATTGCCGCGTTAAATGCGGGCGGTGTAACAATCCATTCTATGTTTCAGTTGCCGTTTGGAGGATTTATTCCTGATAATTCATCCCCTCAATTTTCTGAAAGTACCAAATTTGAAACCAAAGCTACTTTGCGTAGACATTTCAAAATGAGCGGGTTAAAGAAATCTGTGATTCGCAATATGGAATTGTTGGTAATTGATGAAGTCAGTATGCTTCGCGCTGATTTATTGGATGCCATGGATTATATGATGCAAACCGTCCGTAAAAAAAGCACCCCTTTTGGAGGAGTTCAAGTATTGTTTATTGGTGATTTGTTGCAATTGCCGCCGGTAATTCGGGATGAAGAATGGCGCACATTAAAAACCTATTACAAAGGAAAATTCTTTTTCCATTCCCATGTTGTGCAGCAAAATCCGCCTTTATACATTGAATTATCCAAGATTTTTCGTCAGACCGATGATGTTTTTATTTCGATTTTGAATAATCTACGAAACAATCAAATTTCTGTAGATGACATTCAAAACTTGAACAAATACGTAAATCCAAATTTCGATTTAAAAGCCAATAAAGGATACATCACTTTAACCACACATAATGCCAAAGCTGATGCCATGAATGCGCAGGCTTTGGAAGATTTAGAAGGAAAGTTGGTTGTTTATAAACCTGAAATTGTTGGGGATTTTCCAGATAAAATTTTTCCTGTCGATGAACAGTTGCAGTTGAAAGTGGGCGCACAAATCATGTTCGTCAAAAACGATTTGTCTTTTGACAAACACTATTTTAACGGAAAAATGGGAATTATCAAATCGCTTTCCAGTCATGAAATTTTGGTTCATTTTCCAGAAGAAAACAAAACCATAGAAGTCGAAAAATACGAATGGCAAAATATTCGCTACAAAGTAGACGAAATGACTAAAGAAATTGAAGAAGAGATTTTAGGAACTTTTGTCCATTATCCAATAAAATTAGCTTGGGCAATAACGGTTCATAAAAGCCAAGGATTAACTTTTGACAAAGCTGCGCTCGATGTTTCGCAAGTTTTTCTTCCAGGACAAGCGTATGTCGCATTATCGCGTTTGCGCTCGTTAAATGGGCTTATTTTGCTTTCTCCGTTGCAAATGAATGGAATTTCTAACGATCAGGATGTGATGGATTATTCTTTGAACAAAGCTTCGGATTCATTTTTAGAAAATGCATTACACTTAGAAACCAAAAATTTTATTCATAACTATCTGATTAACACCTTCGATTGGAACGATTTAGCTCAAGAATGGCGCAATCATAGATTCAGTTATACAGAAAAATCAGAAAATTCTGAAAAACACAAACATGCGGTTTGGGCCAAAAAGCAAACGGAAGTCATCGAACAACTTTTGGATCCATCCAAAAAATTTATATCCCAATTGAATAAGCTTTTCAGCCAAGAAACGGCCGATTTAAACCATATTTCAGAAAGAATTCAAGCGGCATTCGGTTATTTTCTGGAGCCAATGGATGATTTGGTTTTTGAAATCCTTTGGAAACTCGAAGAAGTAAAACGAATCAAGAAAGTAAAAGCTTTTTATGATGAATTAATTGTTTTGGAAGAATTACAGTCAAAAGCCGTTTTGCGATTAATGAAAGCCAAATTATTGATAGAAACGGTTGTTGCAGGCGATACTATTTCGAAAGAGAAATTGACTTCGTCAGAAATTAAAAATTACATCAGCCGAAAAACGGAAGCGATTCAAAATCAATTCAAGAAATTGAATATCACTTTGATCGATGATGATAAAGATATTGAGCGCTATACTTCAAAAAACAAATCAGATAAAAAAGCTCCTAAAAAATCTACTGTGCAGGAAACGTATGAATTGTGGCTGGAGAAAAATTCTGTGTCTGAAATCGCTGCCATCAGAAAACTAACCATACAAACTATCGACGGCCATTTAGTGCGGTTGATTCAAGCAGGAACGATTGCCATTACCGATGTTTTACCGGAAGATAAACTGAAGGAATTAGCGGAAGCTTTTAGAGGCTACAAAGAAGAATCTTTGAATAATTTGAAGGAGCAAGTAGGCGAGAAGTTTACTTGGGATGAACTGAAAATGTTTAAAGCGAGTTTCAATAAAAGCTAAAAAAAACCTATTCAGTTCGAATAGGTTTTTACATTTTATAGTGATTCAATCAATATCCAAGCTTCTGGATTATGGTTTTTTTGAATTTCAGATTGTGCTTTTTATGCTTCTGCAAAAGTAGAATAGCTTCCGTAAAGTACGAGGAATAAGAATATAAACTAATCCATTTCTAAAATTAAAAGAGCGACATTCTCTTTCAAGAAGGGAAGATTTATTTTTATTACATTCCAAATAGTAAGGTCATCAACACCAAAATATTCGTGAATAACAAGATTGCGAAGCCCAATTATTCTTGCCCAAGGAATAGAAGGCGTTTCATTCAATAAATCTTCTGACAGACGATTACTTGCTTCGCCAATAATTTCTAATTGACGCAAAGTGGCATTAAACATCATTGAGTTATTTACAAAAGTATCCAAATCAGAATCTTGCAAATAACTTTCAATTTCATTAATAGCATCAATTATATGAAGCAGTCGAACTTTATTACCTAATCTATCGTGCATAAATTAGTTTTTTTTCTTTGTCGATAATTGGTTTGACGTATTTTGATAAACCTCTAGCAGAAACTAAATCTACTTTTTTAGAAAGTAATTCTTGTAAATCAATCTGCATCTGAATAAACTCTAAACCAATGGGTTGTGTATAGTCTAACTCAACCAACAAATCAATATCACTATTTTTGTTTTCCTGACTGCGACTGTAAGAGCCAAATATATAGGCTTTCAAGACAGGTTGTTTCGAAAAAAAATTTGAAATAAGCGTTATCTGATTTTTTGAAAGTTTCATTTGTAAAATGATTATTTGTAAAAATAATTAAAATTTCGATTGTAATTACAAATTTACTTGGGATGAACTGAAAATGTTTAAAGCGAGTTTCAATAAAAGCTAAAAAAAAACCTATTCAGTTCGAATAGGTTTTATATTTTATAGTGATTCAATCAATATCCAAGCTTCTGGATTATGGTTTTTTTGAATTTCAGATTGTGCTTTTTGTGCTTCTGCAAAAGTAGAATAGCTTCCGTAAAGTACAGGAAATAACCCATTTTTGTTAGGAGCAATGCGTCTTGCATTGTATCCTAAATCGGTTAGTTGTTTAAATGTTTTTTCTGCGTTTTTTTCTTCTCTGTAAACGCCAGCCATAATGTGATACGGCATTTTTACTTCCGTAACGGCTGATTTAACGGATAGAGTTACAGCCGGAACTGGACTTTTTATAAAGAAAGTAGCTTCTTGAATTTTATTTTGCACTTGTTTTTGAACAGCAGTTTCAACAAGCATAGTTTCAGAGGCGATTTGGTTTTGGTAAATAGAATAACTAACACTTCCTGTAAGACCTAATCCTAATACAAAAATTGCAGCATATTTTAAATATAGACTTGCTGTTCTTGTTTCAGGAACAAATTCAATTGTTTCTTTTTCTTCGATTGCTTCAATTTGTTTCTCGAAGATTTCTCTTTTTACAAGTGGTGAAACAAAAGGTGCTAAACCAAAAGAACTTGATAAATAATTGGTTTCATCGTAAGGGATAAAAACCAAATTATGATCAGCATTTAAACAAAGATTACCTATGTTTTTTAATGAAAATACGTTTTTTTCTTCTAATGTTTTTCTCCAAGTAAAAACTTCATACTGAATAGCACTTACCGCATATTCATAAGATGTTTTTTCAGCTTGAGCAATATGATTTGCTAATAATCCATCGTTATTCTTTAGATTAGCATTGAAAGAAATCATTTTTTTTGGAGGAGAAAATGTATTCGTGCTTTCATTTAACTGAGCCGACTGAGTTTCGGTCAAAAAAGCTCCGAATCCCGGAACGGTTACACATTGATAACGGTATAAAAGCTGGGCGATGTAAAGTTCGATTTTCATATTTACAAAGTTATACAAGGAAAATAGTTATCAAAATTTTATTCACAATTTTTATTAACAATCCGCTTTAAATTTTATACATTTCACTCACAAATGATTAGCATGAAAGAACAAGATTTATTTTATTTATTGGCATTGCAAAGAGTAGAAGGCGTGGGGGATATTATGGCCAAAAAACTGATTACACATTGCGGAAACGCCGAAGAAGTCTTCAATACAAAAACAGGGCAACTAGCCGCCATTGATGGTGTGGGTTCTATGTTACTGAAAAATTTAAAGGATAAATCAGTTTTTGAAAAAGCAAATCAAGAACTTCAATACATAAATTCTAATGACATTAATGTTGTTTATTTTCAAGAAGATGGCTATCCGGAACGTTTGAAACATTGTATCGATGGCCCACTTTTATTATTTACCTCGGGGAATATCAATTTAAAAAATAAAAAAATAATCAGTATTGTAGGGACGCGTCAAATCACGTCTTATGGAATTGAATTCTGTAGAAAATTGATTGAAGATTTAGCGCCACTCGATCCCATAATCGTAAGCGGTTTCGCTTATGGAGTTGATATTGTGGCCCATCAACTGGCAATGGAACATAATTTACAAACGATAGGGGTTGTAGCGCATGGTTTGAACCAAATTTACCCCAAAACCCATAAAAAATATGTTGCCAAAGTAGAACAAAACGGTGGTTTCATGACCGAATTTTGGAGTTCATCAAATCCCGACAAAGAAAATTTTGTACGCAGAAATAGAATCGTTGCCGGCATGACCGAAGCGACTATCGTAATTGAGTCAGCAGATCGAGGTGGTTCATTGATCACAGCAAATATGGCAAATGATTACAATCGTGATGTTTTTGCGGTTCCAGGACGTGTTACGGATAAGTACAGTCAAGGTTGCAACAACCTGATAAAAACCCAAAAAGCAAATGTCTTGACCAGTGCTGCTGATTTGATTTATATTTTGAATTGGGATATCCAGAAGGAATCCAAACCCGTACAAAAACAATTGTTTGTAAGCTTAGATGATGACGAGCAAAAAGTATATGATTACCTTTTAAAAACCGGAAAAGAACTCATGGATATTATTGCTTTGCGTTGTGATTTTCCTATTTATAAAATCTCAGGAATGTTGTTGAATATGGAACTCAAAGGGGTAATTCGACCTTTGCCGGGCAAATTGTTTGAGGCGATTTAAAAAGAGAAATTACTATAAGTCAAGGTTTTTTGTCTCTTCGAGGGTCTTTGAAATTTGATTTTTTAGCTTTGGTAAATGAATATTTACAGTATCCCAAACGGCTTTGAAATCTACTTTAAAATATTCGTGAACCAAAAAATTCCGCATATCTTTTGCTAATTTCCATTCAACATTGGGGTTTTTAGCTTTTATTTCATCATCTAAATTAGCAATTGCTTCCCCAATAATTTCAAAATTTCTGACGATTGCGTCTTGTTTTATCCAATCTTCTAAATAATCTCCATAGTCTAAATCGGTAACTATATATTAGATTTTTTCAATAGATTCAAGTATGTGTTCTAATCTGAAAATGTTTTTGTTAATTTTCATAGATTACTTTCAAGTCATTAAAAATATAATCTTTCAATTTAGGATGTATTGCATTTTCTGAGACTAAATCCACCTCTTTTTTTAAGATTTTTTGGAGTTTATCTTGTATCTCTGCAAGGTTGAATAAAGTAACAGGCGAATTGAAATTGTATAAAATATCAATATCACTTGAAGCTGTTTCTTCACTTCTTGCCACAGAACCAAACAACCCAATTCTTTTTGGATTATAAGGCTTTAATATCTTGATAATGGTGTTTATTTGTCTTTTAGATAGCATCTAGCAAATTTATGATTTTTTTATTGTATTTAGAATGAGATAGATAACTTTTCTGAAGATTTACTCAAATCCTAGTTTTTCTCTCACTCTATTCAAAACGCCATTGGCAACAACTGCTGCTTTTTGGGCACCAATTTTTAACAAAGCGTCAACTTCAGGAAGGTTATTGATATAGTAATTGTATTTTTCTCTTTCGGTTTTGAAAGTTTCTGTTATCAATTCAAATAAAGCTTGTTTGGCGTGACCGTAACCGTAATTTCCACCCAAATAATTGGCTCTCATAATGGCTAATTGATCTTCATTTGCCAATAAAGAATAAATAGCAAAAGCATTACAGGTCTCCGGATTTTTAGGGTCTTCCAGTGGTGTGCTGTCAGTTTCAATACTCATGACTTGTTTACGCAACGCTTTGTCATCTAAGAAAATATTGATAATATTATTGGCAGATTTACTCATTTTTCCACCATTGGTTCCAGGAATAAGCATGCTGTCTTCTTGAATTTTGGCTTCAGGAAGTACAAATGTTTCTCCCATTTGGTGGTTGAAACGAGACGCTACGTCGCGTGTAATTTCAAGGTGTTGCAATTGGTCTTTTCCTACAGGAACAAACTCGGCATCGTATAATAAAATATCGGCAGCCATCAACATTGGATAGGAAAACAAACCAGCATTTACATCTTCCAGTCTGTCGGCTTTATCTTTGAAAGAATGTGCTAATGTCAAGCGTTGAAAAGGGAAAAAACAACTCAAATACCAAGATAATTCCGCTGTTTGCGGTACATCAGATTGTCTGTAGAAAATTACGTTATCCACATTCAAACCACAGGCTAACCAAGCGGCAGCCGTACTGTAGGTATTTGCTCTTAAAGTTTCTCCGTTTTTTATTTGTGTTATCGAATGTAAATCGGCAATGAAAAGAAAGGATTCGTTTTCAGGATTATTAGATAAAGCTATTGCGGGAATGATTGCGCCAAGTAAATTTCCTAAATGTGGTGTTCCGGTGCTTTGAACACCCGTAAGTATTTTTGCCATTATAATTTTATTTACCGCAAAGGTTGCAAAGTTTTTTGCAAAGTTCACAAGGTTTTTATAGTTTTATGTTACAAATAATTTTCAAATTTAATTTTTTTAATAATAGTAACATAGGATTCCTTATTTTTGACGCCATGAGAGGAATAAAAATTATTTTTTGGTCGTTATGGCGGGTTTGGTTTTATGTTTTGATGGCCATTCCCATAGTAGTGATGTTTCCTTTTTTAGTATTATCAATCTTGAAGGAAAGTGGTTATCCTTACTTTTTTAAAATGGCTCGAATTTGGGCAAAATTCATTCTTTTCGGAATGGGATTTCATTACAAAGTGGATAAAAATCAAGAACTGGAGCCTCATAAAAGTTATATGATTGTTGCCAATCATACTTCTATGGCCGATATTATGCTAATGCTTGCCTTGATAAAAAATCCTTTTGTTTTTGTGGGTAAAAAAGAATTATCAAAAATTCCTTTGTTTGGATTTTTTTACAAAAGAACTTGTATTTTGGTAGACAGAAGTTCTTCTAAAAGCAGAATGGAAGTTTTTAATCGGGCTCAAAAAAGAATAAATCAAGGATTAAGTATTTGTATTTT